>JAFSYM010000122.1 GCA_017450005.1 Clostridia bacterium | reverse complement strand
TTTTTCCTTCCTTCTATACATTCTCTCACTACTTGAATCTTTTCTTCCGTGCTTATTGGTATTCTTTTTGACATAAAATTCTCCCCCTATGTAGACAATGCTTTTTTTATTTCATTGTCTCTCATAGAGGGAGCATATCACACATCGGAAGAGAAGCTCTTTTTACTGCCATCGTAAAATGTTTGCCATCCATGATTTGTGAATTGTGTGCCTACGTCCATTAACCAATCCGCCCACGAAACAGAACCACGAACGGCAACAACCAACAGCGGTCTTGTATACATTTCATCTACTTGTTCACCCACTCTTATACTATCCCGAAGTCGCGCAGCAGATCTTTCCAAAACCCAATCGGATCCTTTTTCCACGCCTCGAACATTGCCCTGAAAAACACGATTATGTATGCTATCAAAAGCCTCACAATAGTTTTCCCCTATCTTTTTTAAATTTAAACAACGCAGTGATTCTTCATCGTTCCATAGTATTACTTGTTGCGCTTGACGCTGCGGAGATCCGCATTACACCCAGTTCTTTTTGTACATCAGATACGCGCTGCCGATAGATACGACGATCGTGACAACAATCAGGATGCCGATCGACAAAGCGGGCGCGAACACCAGCACGATCGTTCCGGCCAGGATCGGCAGGATCGAGAGCTTGATGTGCTTGATGAAATAGGATGCGCCGATTGCGCCGAACAGCGCGGGAATAATCTGCTGGAATGCCGGCGCAAAAACAGAACCCGGCGCAGTCAGCTTGGGCAGAATCGGCTGGAACAGCAGCACGCCCAGTGCGATGATGACAGTTGTGGTGATCGAAGACGCGGCGATGGAGATGGTCGTCACAACCTCGCCCTCCTCGGTGTTGGGGCGCACCTTCGCGTTTTCAATCGCGGAGATGGCGCACGGGAGCTTGAGGTTGGCGATATTGCCGGTCACAAACGACAGATAGCTGCCGCCGGCGCCCAGCAGCGGCGCATAGCTGATGACTTCCGCCACGGCGGTCGCCCAATACAGCGGCATAACGGCCGCCAGACCCTTCAGAACGCCCTGCAGGGGCGGCCATGCGTTATAATGGATGCAGAACACCACCGGTACCAAAAACAGCACACAGATCGTTGTGATGCACGAAATGCGTCCCCAGGTATGCACTTTGTCAAAATACGACTTCATGTCAATACCTCCATTCTATCAGCCATTCCGCCGGCAGATACCGCGTGAGCAGGATCGCGGCGCCCATTGCACCGAGCATGCTCAGAGGCATGGTGAAGTTTTCGAGCCATTTGAGATTGAAACGCGTGCACAGCTTCGTGAGGATGACCATCAGCAGGATGGAAATAATCAGCACCAGCAGCGACAGCGTTCCGGCACCGTCGGCGGGGTTATCTTTTGTACCCACACCGGCCAGCGAACGCGCGATGAACGCGGCAATCAGGCCGATGAACGCGGCGGCGGAGATCACGTCGGCGAGCTTTGCGTTGGTCTGCGCGGCGTGACCGATTTTTTTCTGGATGGTTTTCAGGAAGATCGGCAGCAAAATCAGCGGAAAAATGCAGCCGACGGTCATGACCCACATGATCGCGGAAAACTGCTGCGGGTCCTGCACGGGTTCGCTGACGCTGCTGCCGAACACGTTCAGCGCAGCCTCGGCAGCCGTCGTTTCATACGTGATGTTGCCGATGACAGACAGCCGGATCCACGGCAGCACGATGCCCAGCGCTTTGGCGAGCACAATGACTGTGGCCACGACGGAGACGGCGGGCGCGATGGAAAACAAAACGCTGGAGGTTACGGTGCTGCGCAGCGTCTGGCTCGACAGTCCCAGCTTTTTGCCCTGTTTCCATGCTTTAATCATGAAAAAGAACGACTGTGCGAGCACAAAAACGATCACCGCAGCGGCGAGACCGTACATGAGCTTGCTTTCTTTAAACATATTTTTCTCCCATAACAGATTTCAGATGGCAGGCACACTCGCGCGCTGCCATCTGAAACGGAATTCTTACTTGTACATCGGGCCGTATGCCGCGCAGGCACGGTAATCCTGACCCTCTTTGTCCATGCCGAACGCATTCCAGCAGGCAGGACGGAAGATATCCTCGTCCGCCACGTTGTGCAGCGACACGGGGATGCGCAGGATAGAGGCAAGCGCAATCAGATCGGCGCCGATATGGCCATAGGAGATCGAGCCGTGGTTGGCGCCCCAGTTGTTCATCAGGTCATAGGCGGAGGCGAACGCGCCCTTGCCCGTCAGTCTCGGCGCGAACCAGGTGCACGGCCAGGTCGGGTCGGTGCGATCCCACAGGATCTTGGACACTTCGTCCGGCAGATGCACGGTATAGCCCTCGGCGATCTGCAGCATCGGGCCGAGACCCTTGACGATATTCAGACGATACATCGTGGCGGGCATTTCGGCACGGGTCAGGAAGTGCGAGGAGAATCCGCCGCCGCGGAAGTAGCCGCGGTCGGAGGTGCACCAGTCGGTCGCCTTGAGCATCTTGGCGATATCTTCCTCGGTGACGTTGAACCATTCTTTCATCACGGGATTGCCGTTCTCGTCGGTGCATTCGCCGCATGCGTCCAGGCAGCATGCGCCGGAGTTGATCAGGTGGATGAAGCCCTTTGCTTCCTTTGCGACGCCTTCCAACTCGTAGCCGGTAACGCGCTTGACTGCTTCGGGACTCCAGTAGGTGCGCACGTCGGCAAAGATCTGGCTGCGGTTGGTCAGCAGCTTGCCCAGCAGCATCGACAGACCGTTGAGCGTATCGTTCTCGGTGGCGAGGACATAGGGCTCACGCGCGCCGTTCCAGTCGAAAGACGTATTGAGCATTGCCTCGGCGAAGTCGGCGTTGGGATAGAAGTCTGTCCACTGACGCTGACCCTGGAAGCCGGCGGCGATTGCGTTGTGGCCGACCATTTCTTCCTCGCGGCCTTCAGGCAGATTGGGATTGCCGTTCATCAGATCCTTGATGATGCACATCATCTTGACGGAGAACTCCCAGTCCTTCTCTTTTTCTTCGTCGCTCTTGCGGACGAATTCAGGGTTCTTATCGAAACCTTCAGGGCAGTTGGCCTTTGTCCAGGCAAGCGCCTTCTGGAATTCGGCCTCGTCGTAGATGCCCTCGGTCATGCGGCGGATGATCTCCACCTCGTCCACGGACTCCACGCGCATGCCGAAATACTCCTCAACGAATTCGGAGTTGACGATGGAGCCTGCAATACCCATACAGATCGAGCCGATCTGCAGGTAGCTCTTGCCGCGCATCGTTGCGGCAGCGACGGCAGCCTTGCCGAAGCGCAGCAGCTTTTCACGCACGTCGTCCGGGATGGACATATCGTCCTTGTCCTGCACGTCCTTGCCATAGATGCCGAACGCGGGCAGACCCTTCTGCGCATGGGCGGCAAGTACAGCCGCGAGATACACCGCGCCGGGACGCTCGGTAGCGTTGAACCCCCAGACGCCCTTGATGGTCATGGGGTCCATATCCATTGTTTCGGAGCCGTAGCACCAGCAGGGGGTGACGGACAGCGTGATGGATACGCCTTCCTTCTGGAACTGACGCGCACAGGCGGCAGCCTCGGCCACACGGCCGATGGATGTGTCGGAAATGACGACCTTGACGGGTTCGCCGTCGGTATAGCGCAGATTTTCCTCGTACAGCTTCTTGACGGCGAGCGCCATGCCCATCGTCTGATCCTCGAGGGATTCACGTACCTTCAGCGGACCTCTTCTTGCGTCGATGATGCGGCGGATGCCGATCACGGGATAGTCGCCGATCAGTCTTTGTTGTGCCATTGTGATGCTTCCTTTCTATAGTTGGGTTTTATTTTTCAAAAATCGAATCGGTGCCGATTTTGGTAAGCAGGTAATCGCAGAACAGCTGCCACTGGTGGCGAAGCCATGCGAATCCGGTATAGACAGGACGGGGCGTATACGTTTCCTCGTCGAGCGAAGCGTCGCCCGTCACGACGGAGCCGGTATAGCGGTATGCCGTCCATTTATAATTGCGCACGTCGCTTTCGTCGAACGTCAGCAGCGCGCAGCCGTGCTGGAATTCGCCGTTCCAGCGGTCGGAGTAGACCATACCAAGACGCGTGCCGAAGTATTTGCCCTCGACGCTGATGTCATGCACATGACCGAAATATGCGCCGATCACGTTGCCGCACGCTTTCCAGGAGAGAAACTGGGCAGAGATATTTCCGTCCCACAGTTTGCCGTGGTCGTTTCCGCGGGCAATGCGTTCATTCAGACGCAGAGTAAAGAACTTGCCGCGATGAACGGCGCCCTCCTCCCACGGGAAGCAGAACTGCCACAGGTAGCCCGCTTCGCTTACGGGGATGTGCTGAAACACGATTGCGGGAATACGGCGGTCAGCATTCGCCTTGTCAAACCAGCGTACCTGCTCGTTTGTCACGCCCTTTGTTCCGCTGTCCAGCAGAAACAGTCGCAGAAGCTGCGTGCCGTCCGCATTCAGGACGGGCAGAACATGGCTGATGCGTCCGTCGGAATGCACAGCCGTTTCGGGCAGCAAAATGCCTTTCTGCTGCCGCAGAAGCGCGTATAAGTCCTCTGCGGATAAACCCGATTTATAGTCGTTGTTGCCGAGCACTGCCGTATAGGGAATGCCGGAGTCGATGATCGGCGCAAAGACTGCGTCGATTGCCGTGCGGCAATTGTCCAGCGTTTCGTCGTAGGACAATTCGTACACTTCGCCGTTTTGATCGACCGCCGTGTTTACGTCGCTGTCCTCAACCAGATCGCCCAGTACGACGATCAGATCGGGCTGCGTTTTGCGGATCGCCGCCTCGATCAGCGGCGCCATGTCCGGTTCGGGCGTCTCATCGTCCTGCGGATCTGCCAGCAGCAGGATGCGCAAGGAGCCGTCCGGTCGAAATGTGAGATCCGCCGCATATGCGGGAAGCGCACAGCAGACAAGCAGAAGCAGTGTCAGCAGTGTGCAAATCAGTCGTTTCATGCAGTAACTCCGATGTATTTTTTGAATGCCTGCTCCCACGCTTCGGCATTGTCCGGCAGGTAGTCGCGCACCGTTTCGCTGCGCGCGACGATCTGACGCGCTTCGGCAATGTCGCGGACAGCGCCCTGTGCGATCAACTGCACAGCGATGTTGCCGAGCACCGTCGCCTCGATGGGGCCGGCCTTGACCGGCACATTGCAGGCGTTGGCGGTCATTTGACACAGCAGCGTGTCCTTGACGCCGCCGCCGATGACGTGGATCACACCGTAAGTTTTTTCGGTGCAGGCAGAGATTTTTTCGAGCGTCTGGCGGTATTTCATCGCAAGGCTCTCATAGATGCAGCGCATAATTTCACCCACGGTCTGCGGGACGTACTGTCCGCTCTTGCGGCAGTATTCCTGCACACGCGTCGGAATGTCGCCGCGCGGCACGAATTCCGGGGCGTCCGGGTCAATAAAGCAACGGAACGGCGCGGCTTCGAGCGCGAGCCGCTCAAGGTCGGCGTAGGAATACGACTGTCCCTCGCGCGCCCACTGGCGGCGGCTCTCCTGAATGAGCCACAGGCCGATGATGTTCTTTAAGAAGCCGGTGGAGAAGTCGTAGCCGCCCTCGTTCGTGACGTTGATCTCCATTGTTTTTTCATTGACAATCGGCGCGTCCAGCTCCGTACCGAAGAGCGACCATGTGCCGCTCGAGAGGAAGATGAAATCCTTTTCGCTGCTGGGTACCGCGCTGATGGCGGACTGCGTATCGTGACCGCAGACGGCGATCACGGGCACACTCTCCACGCCGCACTCGGCGCACACGTCCTCGCCCAGCATACCCGTTACGGTTCCGGACGGTACAATATCGGTAAACAGGCGGCGCGGGATGCCGAGCTTGTCCAGTATCTCATCGCTCCACGTCCGCGTCCCGATGTCGATGAGCTGCGAGGTGGTGGCGATGGAATACTCCGTATGCTGCTCGCCCGTGAGCATATAGGCGAACAGATCGGGCGTAAACAGCAGCCGGTGCGCACGCTCTAAAATATGCGGGCGGTATTTGCGCAGGCTCAGAAGCTGGAACACCGTGTTCAGCTCCATGAACTGGATGCCGGTGATCTGATAGAATCTTTCTTTCGGGATGACCTTGAACGCTTCCTCGATCATGCCGCGGGTGCGCAGATCGCGGTAGTGAATGGGATTTTCCAGCAGACAGCCGAACTCGTCGAGCAGACCGAAGTCCACGCCCCACGTGTCGATGCCGATGCAGTCGAAGCCGCCGGCGAGCTTTGCCTTGAGGATGCCCTGCTTGATCTCATAGAACAGACGCAGCGTGTCCCAGTACGTTGTGCCGTGCAGATCGACCGGATCGTTGGAAAAGCGGTGCACTTCGGACAGCGTGATCTTGTCGCCGTCGAAGACGCCGAGAATGGCGCGGCCGGATGATGCGCCGAAATCAAACGCCAGCGCGCGAATTTTATTTGGCATAAAACCACTCCTTATACGACGACGCCTTTTTTCAGAATGATGTTGGCATAAATGGCCGTCTCGCCCGTAGCGACCACGGCATAGGCTTTTTTTGCACGGTCGTAGAACGCGAAACGCTCGACCAGCTCAAACGCCTTGTCGCCTTCGTTCGCCTTGACGACGTCCTCGTACTTTGCCCAGATTTCGGGACGGTTGGCCGCGTCGCCGTTGTCCATCAGAGCGACGGGCGCGTCGACGTAGGTGTCCAGCGGCATGAGCTTGAGGATTGCGTCAAGGATTTCCGGCACGCCGTGCCCGTCCAGACGCACCAGACGCTGCGCGATTGAAGCGGCGGGGAAGTTGCCGTCGCCGATCACGATCTCGTCGCCGTGACCCATTTCCATCAGGATTTTCAAAAGCTCCGGGGAAAGAATCGGAGAAATATTTTTCAGCATAATGACGTTCCTTTCTTACGCTCTGAACAGGCCGAGCTTGGTTTTATCGTTGACCATTTTAATGATCCATTTGCAGATGAAGATGGCGATCAGTCCGTAGATGACGCCGAAAAGCGCACCGAAGATCACGTCGGTCGGGTAATGCACCATGACGTAAATGCGCGAGAATGCGACAATCGCCGCCAGCAGCAGGCCGGGAATGTAGAGATACGGCTTTTTGGAAACGCACAGACCCGTTGCCGCCGCAAAGCCCGAGGATGAGTGGCCGGACGGGAAGGAGTAGCTGTGCGGCTGGTCGACAAGGCCCGGATAGACGTATTTCCAGCCGTCTTTCATAGCCGGCCAATCCAGGTTGAACGGCCGCGGACGGGCCAAAAGATTCTTGAGCACAAGGTTATTGCATACCATCATGACCAGCAGTGCGGCGGCCATCGTAAGACCTGCGCGGCGCGTCTTTTTAAAGCAGAACAGCACAGCGGCAAGAATGATCCAGAAAATGCCGGTGTCGAACAGGTTCGTCAGAAACACGAGCACAGGCTCGATGATCGCGTCAATCGAGTAGTCGTGAATCTTGTTGACCCACTGGAACACAGCGGCGTCAAAATTCAGAAATGCAGAAAAATCCATGCGCTAATTCTCCTTTTCGATTCGGTTGATTGCAACCAATAATTATTCATATTGTACCATAATTTATGAGAATTGCAATGCTTTTTTCGTAAAATAAGCCGGATAGCACGGGACATTTTTTGACCGGCATGCGGTACAATACATGTTCATTGACTTTTGCAAGTCGGAATTTGTAGAGGACAAAATACTGTTCACGGCTGGACTGTAGGGGCGGGCATGACCGCCCGACGGGTGCGAAGCACCCGCGAAAACGGAAAATACCGCTGGCAAAACCTGAAACGAACGCGCAAAAACAACCCGGTGTCATTGCGAGCGCAGCGAAGCAATCCGCATCCCCGTGACGAACGGAACGATGCCGGACAAGCGGGCGGATGCGTTCCGCCCCTACGCCGCACCTTCTGTGCGCGCATCTACAATCTACCATCTAATATCTACCGTCTGATTGCATTGCGAGCGCAGCGAAGCAATCCGTACTCCGGAGCAGGCTCGTTTCCGCACGCAAGGGACACGGATTGCTTTGTCGCCTGACGGCTCCGCGCAATGACAAGCATTTTTGCGAGCACTCACAGCCGGAAAC
>JAFSYM010000121.1 GCA_017450005.1 Clostridia bacterium | reverse complement strand
GAGACTGTCAACCGTATTTCGCGCGAAACGGCTGACGGACTTCGTCACGATCAGGTCGATCTTCCCGTCCAGAGCATCCTTCCGCATTTGGTTGAACCCGTCCCGATGCGCCGTGCTCAAGCCGGAGATGCCCTCGTCCGTGTAGACGTGCACAAATGACCAGTCCGGGTTTTGCCGGATGTATTTCTCGTAGTAATCCACCTGCGCGGCATAGCTGGTCGTCTGCTCGTCCTTGTCCGTAGACACACGCGCATAGCCCGCCACTCTGCGTTTGTGCGCCTGCTCGATCGGCGCGGCGGTGTACTTACTCTTTGTCGCTGGTATTTTGGTTACGACCGGTATAATACGTTTCCCTCGCTTTCGCTTTCATTTCGTCCGTCCAACTGTCACGGCGGGAACGGCCTTGCCATTGCTTTGTGACGATGCTTTTATCCGAAAGGCGGAAGCGCAAAACGTTGTCGCTGCACACTTCCACTTTTTCGATCATTTCCAAATTGATTTCCGCCGCATATTCTGACAGAATATCTTCCGGCACAGCCTTTGCCGGACACGCGGTTTTTCCGTGCATACTGAAGGTGTTGCAAATCCAGATCGGTTTGCCGTGCCGCTGTTTTCGCCGACAGCGTTTGCCGCAAATACCGCAGTAAACCTTGCCGGAGAAATCGGTTGTGTTTTTGTTTTCCGGCTTCATATATTTTTCAGATCGCTTTTGCATTTCGCGCTGCGCCGCATTGAACGTTTCTTCTGACACGATCGGTTCGTGTGATTGCTGTGCGTGGTACATCGGTTTTTCGCCTGTGTTCTTTCGATACTTTTTTGTGATGTAACTTTCGGTGTAAGTCGTCTGCAAAAGAAGATTGCCGGTGTAGGAATAGTTGTGTAAAATCCACAGCACCGACGCATGGTTCCATGCATTGCCATTGCGCGTTTTCACACCGGATGTATTCAGCTTTTTTGCGATCGCTATATACCCCATACCGGATAAATACCATGTGAAGATTTGCTTGACGATTTCCGCTTCATCCGGCTTGACAATATACTTCCCGTCCTGCAGACGGTAACCGAAAACCGTACCGTTCCACGGAATACCGGCTTCAAAATTCTTGCGGATACGCCACTTCATGTTTTCGGAAACGGAGCGGCTTTCTTCCTGCGCAAACGAGGCGAGGATCGTCAGCATCAACTCACCCGCCGCGCTCATTGTACGGATGCCCTGTTCCTCAAAACACACGTCCACGCCGAGCGATTTCAGTTCCCTTACCGTTGTCAGCAACGTGACCGTGTTCCGCGCAAAACGGGATATGGATTTCACAAGAATCTGGTCGATGTTTCCGGCGCGGCAGTCGGCGAGCATTTTCTGAAACGCCGGGCGCTCCGCTTTTGTCCCGGTGAACGCTTCGTCCGCGTACACGCCGCAGAACGTCCATTCCGGATTGCCGCGGATCTGTTTTTCGCAGTAATCCGCTTGCGCTTCGAGCGAATGCAGCATGGCGTCCTTGCTGCAGGAAACGCGGCAGTATGCAGCTGTGCGCAGGCGTGGTTTTTCTTTGGTTTCAAATACGATTTGACGGATTTCCCGTTCCATATGCGCACCTCCTCATGGTGCATATTAACTCGGATTGCAAGGATAAGCAACCCGCTATACCTACCGAAAAATCGGGGCATAACGGGCTGATATTTGTGGACATTACGCAGCCGGTTTCCGGGCGAGATTGTAGCATTTCCGGCTGCAATACTTCTGCTTTTCATCCCAGCGCACGATGTATTTCGCTTGCAGCAAGCTGCTGCAGGCGGGATCACACAGAAGTTGTTAGGGTGTTTTTTGAATTCGCTATTGACAAATGCGAACAAATGTTCTATTATTAAAATAGAAGCTTCGAGTAAAACATAAGGAGAGAATCGTTATAGACATTTATACAACAGAACGCTATAATAAAACAGATCACAGAAGGAATCCTACAATTTCAGAAGAACTGGCATGTTTTTTCATAAAAGGAAAACTTGATGAGTTTTTTCCTAAAGCAACAAGAAGCAAACGGTTTAAATGCTGGGTTGCGTGTAAGGATCCCAAAACATGCGCAGCGTGTTTGGAGAAAGATGGTCAAATCTATCAAAAGGGAGAAAAAACAGATCCGTCGCCACCTTTACATCTGTTTTGCAGATGTCGACTAGAGACAATGCAAGCCATTTATGCCGGAGAAGCGACAAAAGACGGAAAAAACGGCGCGGATTATTGGTTGAAACATTTTGGAACCCTACCACAGAACTATATAACAAAATCTGATTTAGAGAAACTCGGCTGGAAGTTAGGAGATCGCCCGTCTAAATATGCGAAAGGTCGTATGCTAACAATGGGTATTTATGATAATGAAGACGGCCACCTTCCTAAGAAACCGGGACGTATTTGGTTTGAGGCGGACATAAATTACTACGGAGGCAGACGGAACACGCACCGGATATTATGGTCAAATGACGGCTTGATTTTTGTGACCTATGACCATTATAGAACATTTTTTGAGATTATCTTAAAGGAGTGAGTACTTTGGCACATAATAGTATTCAATTGGATTTGACTGGTTGTAAGTATTATTTGGAAATGCAGGAGCGAATCCGGCAGGCCTTTAATTTTCCGCAATCTTATGGCGCAAACTGGCATGCCTTTTGGGATTTCTTGAATACGGAATGTCCTGCTAATCGAGTTGTGGTGATTGGCATTGAAACGCTTCCGAAAGAGTTGCAGGAAAGCTTAAAAATGATGCAACACTATCTTGAGGATTTTCGCAAAAACCGGACAGAAACTGCGAATCCTTTCTCCTATGTGTTTTTGTCTGCAGACCCTACAACGAATTGATGTTTGCTTTTGAATGCGAGAAGCTTTTTCTTCAATCTTGAGGAAAGAGCTTCTCTTTCTGTTGTGTTTCCTATTCCCAACTTCGTATGTCTTTATGCAAGTGCAAAAGAGTATTTTCCAATACCGAAGAATTGCGGCATAACGGGCTGATATTTGTGGATATTACGCAGCCGGTTTTCGTGCGCGATTGTAGCACTTTCGGCTGCAGTATTTCTGATTTTCGTTCCGATGTGCGACGAATTCCGCGCCGCAGTACAGGCACGTTTTCGTTTGCACGGCTCTGTGCGTGATGCGCTCCGGATGATCGTTCCACCAGCGCAGGCGGCACCTGTCCGAACAGAACTTTTTCTCCTTGCGGTACGGCGTCTGCATCACGGGTTTGCCGCATTGCAGACAAACGCTCTGCGCTGCGACAGGATGCCTGCGCAGATATGATTTCACCGTATTCACCGGCAAACCTGTTTCGTCTGCGATCTGCGCGCAAGTGAACTGCTTTGCACGCAATATCTGTATCTGCCTGGATTCATTTTCGGTCACGCGTTTTCCTCCTTGATCTTCAGACAGCACATCGCCTCCGGACGAATCAGTTTTGCGTCCACGCGTTCGTGCATCTGGAACCCGATCTGTCCTTTGTCCGCATACCGTTCGCTTAGCCTCCGCAGCGTCGTCTTGCCGCGTTCGCCAATCCAAAAATAGCTAAAGTCCCCGAACAGGATCGGCATACTGCCGGGCGCAATATCGTCCAGATAGCGTGACGTATAGATCGGGCAGCCGAGCAGTTCGTCGGGATCTGTCCAGAGATTGTGTCCCGCTGCCGTTTTGATCTTGCGAAGCTCTCGGTATGCGTTCTCTGAACACAGAAGTGTAGCATTGTCCCGATACAAACGAGGCAGCGCATAGTACAGGTCGATGATCGTATCGAAGTTCAACACGCTGCCGCTGACCGGCACTTCTTTCGCCTGACGCACCAGGCCGAGCGGTTTGCCGACGCCGTTGCCGCGCAGGAACGCTTCTTCCTCTGCATCCGCAATACGGCATACGAATTCTTTTTTCAGGTATCGTTCCATGTTCACGGCGCAATCCTCCAGCATTTCTTCCGACACCTTGATCAGTGTGCCGAGTTTGAACGCGTCGAGCGTCACCTGATCGAACGAAACGTCGCTGTCAACAAATGGATGCTCCTCGCTGATCCACTGTGCCGTACCCGTTTCGTCCGTGATCGGGATCCGGAGCGAATGCTCGGTCTTGACCACACGGCTGATCCGGCGCAGGACGTTTTCATCCCGCAACCCGTCGATGATTTGTTTGTCGAAGGAATCCGGCACGAGATACCCGCCGGAACCGTCGCTGCTCTCCTTGAGCGCGTTCTGCACCTTTCCGGTGTAGACCATATCCCAGAATGCTGAGCGCACATTCCGATTCCGCATTTCCTGTTCAACCTCCCTCATAGCTTCCAAAGGCTTTCTTAATTCGTTTTCCGTTCCATAAAAAATCAACATATGATTACCTCCAAAAAATATTCATACACCGCGCAGCCGCAGCAGCCGTTCCATCGTGTCGTCCTGCGGTGTGATCCCGTAATCGGAAACCGCGTTTTCTTTGACGATCTGAAATATCTGCAGCCACGCTTGATTTGTCTGCTTCATAAACGCCTGCGACATGCTGACGTACGGGGATGCGATCGCTGCGCCGGTAGTCGGGTGCTTGGCAAGGAAACCGTATTCGGAAATTGCCTCCTCGCATTGCACCCATCGGGACACGCTCATAGCGTACTGTTCAACCAACTGCGGATTGACCATACGGTCGCAGCCGCGTTCGGCGAGCCATCGCCATGTTTTGTTGTATACCTCTTCGGCGCAGGTGTCCCTGCCGTCCTTCTGGCGGCGTTTCATGTACTCCTTCGGCGGCGGTACGTCCACGCCCTCAAACACAGGCGCATCCGGCAAAGACGCTTTGCCCTCAAGCACCTTATCCTTGAGCGGCTTGGGTTTGCGTCCTGCGCCGATCCGGGCGCCGCCTCGGTTTGTGCCGTCTTTTGCCATAAGAATCACTCCAATCATTCGAAATATTTGAATTCGTTTGAAAAAATGCAGGTGTAAGAGCCGCAGAAACGTTGATACATAACGGTTTTGCAGGGGGTTAATACCCCGTTTGAAATACGCTTTGTGTGCGTGCCTTTCCGGCGCGTTGTTTCTTTTTTCTCACACGCAAGATACAGACCGCCCTTGATCCGCACCCCGCAAACTGGACAGCCATTGATTGAAATTCAAGAGTTTGAAATCAAAAAAATGAACAAAAAGCAAAGTTGGAATTCAAACTTTTGAACATTTAAGGAAGTTAGAAATCAAAATCCTTGACAGTTATGAT
>JAFSYM010000120.1 GCA_017450005.1 Clostridia bacterium | reverse complement strand
CCTCAGTCATGCTATCGCATGACAGCTCCCTTTACACAAGGGAGCCTTTGCTTGGCCTATTTCGGTCAATGTTCATGACAACAATAGCGTTTTGAGTTTTCAGTAAAACGATTTTTGCCGTGTGCCATAAAGGCGCACACAATCAGAATCAAGGCAAAAACGTTATCCCACAAAAAACCGTGAAGATCGTAAAAAAACAGCCGCCCCATTTGGAGCGACCGTTTGCAGAAAAAGCAATCTTATTTGATTTCGACTTTGGCGCCGACTTCTTCGAGCTTCGCCTTGATGCCTTCGGCCTCGTCCTTGGAAACAGCTTCCTTGAGAGCCTTGGGTGCGTTGTCGACAAGATCCTTCGCTTCTTTCAGGCCCAGACCGGTCACTTCGCGGACAACCTTGATGACCTTGATCTTCTCTGCGCCGATTTCGGCAAGGACGACGTCGAACTCGGTCTTCTCTTCCACAGCAGCAGCGCCGCCGTCCACAGGACCGGCAACAGCAACAGCAGCAGCGGCGGATACGCCGAATTCATCTTCCACAGCGTGCACGAGCTCGGACAGCTCGAGAACGGTGAGGGTCTTCAGTTCTTCGATGATCGCAGTAATTTTTTCAGATGCCATGATACTTAATCCTCCAATTTCTGAATTGATAGTTGTTTACGCTTCTGCTTCGGCAGGAGCTTCGCCTTCATTCTGCTTGTCCACGATAGCCTGGACAGCACGCGCGAAGGACGCGATGGGTGCGTTGAACGCGTTGCACACGGTCGCCAGCAAGATCTCGCGGGACGGGAGCTTGGCCAGACTCTGGATGGTATCCAGGTCGATCACCTTGCCGTCCAGGAATCCGCTCTTGACAGCGAAAGTCTTGTGTGCATCGGCAAACTTGCAGAGGATACGCGCTGCAGCGACATGATCCTCGGCACTTGTGGCAATTGCGGTGGTTCCGTTGAGGAACTCGTCCATTCCATCCAGACCCGCTTCTTTGGTCGCCAGACCGAGAAGTCTGTTCTTGACGACGGTGTACTGAATGCCTGCCTCACGCAGCTCTTTACGAAGCGCAGTATCATCTGCCACGGTGATGCCCTTGTAGTCCACGATAACGCCTGCGACGGCGCCCTTGAGCGTTTCGGACAAAGCGGCTACGACCTGCTTCTTCTGTTCGAGCACTTTTGCACTTGGCATGATTTCACCTCCGGTTGTAATAGATCAAGGCAGCGCTTGCGGGATCGCTCCCGCCGTTTCGCATAAAAACAGCCCTTTCCCGTTGACCGGAAAAGGGCGCAGATCACATATCTGTGGCGCTCGTTCCTTTCCTCGGCAGGCGGGCAGACCCATTATACGCAAAGCGCACCTGCTGTCTCTGGTAGGACAGCTCAATAAATATAGCACATCAATAAAGATTTGTCAAGACTTTTTTTCATAATCCTGTCGAGCTACTGCACTTTCTCAAAGAAAGTATCCGGATGGGACGGGTCGAACGGTTCGTTCGCCCACATGAGTGTGACCAGATCCTGTGTGTCGGACAGGTTGAGGATGTTGTGCGTGTACCCCGGCAGCATGTGCACCGCGCGGATCTCATCGCTTCTGACGTCAAATTCCAAAACCTCGTCCGAACCGATCCGACGCTGCTGAATCAGGGCATGTCCGCTGACCACAATAAAAAACTCCCATTTCGTGTTGTGCCAGTGCTGCCCCTTCATGATGCCGGGCTTGGAAATGTTGACGCTGAACTGACCGCAGTCAACCGTCTTGAGCAGCTCGGTAAAGCTGCCGCGGTCGTCCCGGTTCATACGCAGAGGAAAGCTCGCTTTCTCCTGCGGCAGATAGGACAGGTATGTACTGTACAGTTTTTTGGCAAAGCTGCCTGCCGGAATGGACGGCATAAAGAGCGTCTGCGGCTGGTCGCGGAATGATTCGAGCAGACGCACAATCTCGCCGAGCGTTACTCGGTGCGTGACCGGTACAGCACAGTATGGGCCGTCCGCGCACAAAACGGTACGAGTCCCGTCGAACGTGCAGTGATGCTCGCGCCCCTCAAGCGCGTCGAACATCTCCTCGACCAGATCGTCGATGTATAAAAGCTCCAGCTCGACCGCCGGATCACTGACCGTGATCGGCAGATCGCGGGCAATGTTGTTGCAGAAGGTTGCCACCGCGCTGTTATAGTTCGGACGGCACCACTTGCCGAACAGATTCGGGAAGCGGTAAACGAGCGCTTTTGCGCCGGTGTTTTGCGCATGCGCGAAAACCAGCTCCTCGCCTGCGCGCTTGCTCTTGCCGTACTCCCCTTCGGCATAGCGGCCGATACACGTCGCCTGAATGGAGCTCGAGAGCATGACCGGGCAGGTGTTGCCGCAGCTTTCCAGCTTATCCAGAAGCGTCTGCACCATCGAGCGATTTCCCTGCATAAACTCGGCGGGATCTTTCGGACGGTTCACGCCCGCAAGATGAAACACGAAGTCCGCCTTTGCGCAGTATGCGTCCAGCGCCTCAGGCGCAGAATGTATATCATAAGTATAAATGTCGCCGATAGACAGGTTCGGCCGTGTCCGGTTTTTTCCCGCACGGATCGCTTCAAGATTTGCCACAAGATTTTTTCCGACAAACCCTTCGGCGCCGGTCACCAGAATGTTCATGCGTCGACCTCCTTGCGCCACACCATCTTGTTCACCACACCGGTGTAGGACTGGATAATCTTGACCACTTTTTCACTGACGTTTTCGTCTGTGTAATCCGGAACACATGCGCCGTATGCGCCGCCGCGCACCATCTCCACGGCGGTATCCACAGCCTGCAGAAGAGACTTCGTATCAATACCGGCAAGTGTGAAGCAGCCCTTTTCAAGCGCCTCGGGACGCTCGGTGGACGTGCGGATGCACACAGCAGGGAACGCACTGCCGACCGAGGCGAAGAACGCCGACTCCTCCGGCAGCGTACCGGAATCCGACACGACGGCAAAGGCGTGCATTTGCAGGCAGTTGTAGTCATGAAAGCCCAGCGGTTCATGCCGGATCACACGGCTGTCCAGTGCAAAGCCGGACGCTTCCAGACGCTTTTTGCTGCGCGGATGGCAGGAATACAGCACGGGCATATCATACTTCTCCGCCATACGGTTGATTGCCGTGAACAAAGAACGGAAATTCTTTTCGGTGTCGATGTTTTCCTCACGGTGTGCGGACAGCAGAATATAGCGTCCTTTCTGTAGACCGAGCCGGGCATGGATGTCGCTTGCGCGGATCGCATCCAGATTCCCATGCAGCACCTCCGCCATCGGCGAACCGGTCACAAACGTGCGCTCGCGCGGCAGACCGCAGTCCGCCAGATACCGGCGCGCATGCTCGGAATACGCCAGATTGACGTCGGAAATGATGTCCACAATCCGCCGGTTTGTCTCTTCGGGCAGGCACTCGTCCTTGCAGCGGTTGCCCGCCTCCATGTGAAAGATCGGAATATGCAGACGCTTGGCGCCGATCACGGACAGGCAGGAGTTTGTGTCGCCGAGCACCAAAACGGCGTCCGGCTGTGTCTGCATCATGATGTTGTAGCTTTCGGCGATGATGTTGCCCATCGTCTCGCCCAATGTGCTGCCCACCGCGTCGAGATAGATTTCCGGCGCGTCAAGCTGCAGATCGCGGAAGAAAACACCGTTGAGATTGTAGTCGTAATTCTGTCCGGTGTGCACAAGCAGCGTGTCAAAATACTGCCGGCATTTCCGAATTACGGCGGACAGGCGGATGATTTCCGGCCGCGTGCCGACAATAATCATCAGCTTGAGTTTGCCGTCGTTCCGGAACGAAGCGGATTCAATGTTCATGGTCATTCAGTTCCCTTCAGCATTTCCTGCACATAGTCGGTCGTCAGCAGCTTCTGCACAGTGCCGTCCACATCCAGCAGCGTCGTGTTGTGGCTCGTATACGGCTCGTCCATGTTCCGCTGTGTTTCGCCCGTTACGAAATATTTGTCATAGTTGAGATCGCGGTTGTCGGCCGCGACGCGGTAATAGCCGCCCAGATCCTCGCTGCGCATACATTCCTCGCTCGTCATCAGCGTTTCGTACAATTTCTCGCCGTGGCGCGTGCCGATGATGCGCGTGCCGGTGTCGCCGAACAGCTTCTGCACAGCCGCAGCCAGCGTGCCGATTGTGGAGGCGTCCGCCTTCTGAATAAACAGATCGCCGGGATTGGCGTGCTCGAACGCAAAGGTGACCAGATCAACCGCTTCATCCAGGTTCATGAGAAAGCGCGTCATGTTGGGGTTTGTGATCGTGATCGGCTCGCCGCGGCGAATCTGGTCGATAAACAGCGGAATGACCGAACCGCGGCTGCACATCACGTTACCGTAGCGCGTGCAGCAGATCACGGTATTGCCGCGCTCGGCCGCAACACGCGCGTTGGCATAGATCACGTGCTCCATCATCGCCTTGCTGATGCCCATAGCGTTGATCGGATATGCCGCCTTGTCCGTCGACAGGCAGACAACACGCTCGACGCCCGCTTCAATGGCCGCGTGCAGCACGTTGTCCGTGCCCTCGATATTTGTCTTGACCGCCTGCATCGGGAAGAATTCACAGGACGGCACCTGCTTGAGCGCCGCCGCATGAAAAATATAGTCGATACCCGGCATAGCGTCGCGCACGGATTGCAGGTCGCGCACGTCGCCGATATAGAACTTGACCTTGCCTGCATGTTCCGGAAACTTCGCCTGCAATTCGTGGCGCATATCGTCCTGCTTTTTTTCGTCGCGTGAGAAAATACGGATTTCTCCCACGTCGCTCATCAGATACCGCCGCAGTACCGTGCTGCCGAAGCTGCCCGTACCGCCCGTAATCAGCAGTTTCTTTCCTTCAAACATGATCATTCCACACTTTCTATAAAATCAACCATTCTTTGGACAACATTTTCCCGCAGACAGTCCGCATAGATTTCCCGCAAGGTCTGCGGTGTGATCGTTCCGGACGTTTGCAGCAGCGCGTCCAGATCGTGCTGCGTGACCTCGTCCGCGGTGCGCACGTTGAGCGCGCACGGATAGCGTCTGAGATAAGCCAGCCCCGGCTCATGCTCGTTCGTGTAAAAGTTGAGTATCGGCTTTCCGCTGGCAATGTATTCAAAAACTTTGCTGGGCACCTGATTGGCTGTCGTGTTGCCCACATTCAGCAGCACATCCGCCGCAGCCGTCAGGTCCCGGCACTGCTGTGTCGACACCGTGCCCATCAGGTGCAGACAGAGCGGCATTTTCTGAAAATGCATGCGAATATAATCACAACACGGTCCGTAAAACTCCACTGTATAGCGATCCGGATCCAGCGTGTCCAGAAAGCGCAGCAGCTCATCCGGACGACGGATATTGGAATAAAACATACCCGTGTACCGCATGACGATCTTGTCCGCCCCGTCCTGCCGGACATTTCCGACAAAATCGCTCTCGCGGATCTCGAAATTCGGCAGCGGCACGTCGATCTGCGGCAGCGTCCCGAACGGATCATATCCGTGCCGCGCATTCTCCTCGCGCATCCCGGCCGAATGAATCACGCCGTCCGCTTTGCGTGCCCAGCGGCGTTCTCTCGCCATGCGCCGCTTCGGTGATCCGGTCAGCGCCTCATTGAACACATAAGAATCCAGATAGTACAGAATCCATTTCTCTTTGCCGGTTTTGCACTGACACGCAAAATCATGCGCGTCAACCGGATTGATCACGGACAGAATGCGTGAAAAGTTTCCGCCCGTGCGTGCAAACACCTTGCGAATGCGCCGCTTCTTCAGGAAGTCTGTATAGGCGTAAGCAGTCTTGCCGATCACGCCGCGCGCGATGCGCAGAACACCCGCATTCAGGCGCGGGTTCTGATACAGTGCGCGGTCGATCACCGCAATTTCCGGTACAGCCGCGCGATAGATCGTGCAGCCGTCCTTTTCCTCGACTTCCGGCAGCCCTTTTTCATACGCCAGCGTCAGCACGGAAACGGAAAAGCCTGCCTGCTGCAATGCAGGGACAATTTTTCCGACACAGTTTGTATTCGCGTTGATATAAGGGCTGTAGGTTCCGGTTACCAGCAGCAGCCGTTTGGCAGCGTTCACGGCAATCCCCTCTCTTTTCCTTCTTGAATCCGCACCGGTCAGAACTGCTTGCTGACCGCTGCGTAAATATCGCCCAGCAAAGAAGAATTCTTCTGCACCTTGTAGCCCGCGATCTTTGCGGAAAGCTCCTTGCCGAACGGCTCGGCGCACATGTCCAGCAGACACGAAAGTCTGTGCGTTTCAAGGTTTTCGTCGCTCTTAGGCGACTGCTTGACAACCAGGAAAATATAGTCCTCTGTCTCGATCACACGCGGCGTACCGACGTCCATCTGCTGCACGCGGGTAAAAAACTCCGGCGGATAGTTGCTGGTCGTGCGGTTGATCGTCACGGTCTGCGTCTCGCCGGACAGGATGCCTTCGGCGGACGCGTTCTCTTTGCTGACCGTTTCGATCGAAGTGCCTGTGCGGATGTCGTCGCACATCTGTTTGAAGCGGTTTTCAATCGCCGTGATCTCACTCTGCGGCAGCCGCTCGCTCTTGCCGTCCGCGCCGGTACGGGTCAGATAGCCGTTGATCGAGCGGAACGTGACGTAGTTGACGGCGTAATTCGCATCGAGTTCGATCTGCGATACGGCAGCCGATCCGCCCGCGCCGTATTTGTGCGCAATCAGCATTTCGCGCTTGGCCGCCGTCGTCTCGTATGCGGTCAGCGTCTGCTTGCGCACGCCGACTTTCGCGTAATAATTCTGATACAGGCTCCACTTGACGGAGACGTTTTCGGCAATGCGCGTTTTATATGCCGGCGTCAGCCGCAAGCCCTGCTCGGCAAACAGCGTGTTGACGGCGACGCCCTGCGTGCACAGCTCCACCGCCTTCTGCTCGGCTGCGCTGCGGTCGGGATCGGTCAGGCCGAACGCATTCGGGTCGTGCAGAATGCGGGAAAGATAATAGGTATACAGATCCGCGCCGACCTCGGCGTCGGAAACGCGCACAACGGTCTGCGGTTCGTTTGACTGCCACGGCAGCGTGCAGCTGCACAGCGTCAAAAGCGCGCACAGCAGCGCGCAGATGCGGATTCCTGCTCTCAAACGGGTCACCCCTTTGCCTTCTCTGTTGCTCTCATTGTGCCTGCTGACTCTCGTCCATCAGATCGAATACGCGCGTCAGCAGCTTGAGACGGTTTTCCTTCTGTCCGATACGCACGGCGATATGCGGCTTTGCCGCTGCGCTGACCATCACACGTCCGCGCAGATGCGACGCAAGATAGCGCACTTTGTCCATATCGAGCGCCTCGATGAAAAGCATCACCTTGCCGCCGTTCTCCTTGATTTCGAACACGCCGTGCCGCAGCGCCGTACCGCGCAGCAGCGATACCGTTACCAATCCCTGCACACAGGCAGGCGGATCACCGAACCGGTCATACAGTTCGTCGAGCACGTCTTCCGCGTCCTCGCGTGTGCGGATATCCGCGATGCGGCGATACATATACAGCCGCTGCGGAACACTCTCGATGTAGTCGGGCGGGATGTTGGCGTCGATCGGCAGATCGATCGTGCAGTCTTTTTCGGGCGCGGCTTTCGGCTCGCCCTTTTCTTCGCTGACCGCTTCGGCTAGGAGCTTGAGATACATATCATAACCGACGGCTTCCATGTGTCCGTGCTGCTGCGCGCCGAGCAGATTGCCCGCGCCGCGCAGCTCCAGGTCGCGCATGGCGATCTTGAATCCGGAACCGAATTCCGTAAACTCACGGATCGCGTCGAGCCGCTGCGTCGCGATTTCGCTCAGTTCCTTGCCGCGCGTAAACGTGAGATACGCCGACGCACGGCGCGTCGAGCGTCCCACGCGTCCGCGGATCTGGTGCAGCTGCGCCAGTCCCATACGGTCGGCGTTCTCTATAATCAGCGTGTTGACGTTCGGCACGTCCACGCCCGTTTCGATGATGGTCGTGCAAACCAGCACGTCGATCTCGCCCTCGAGCACAGCGCGCCAGACTTCGCTCAGCTCGTCCTCGCTCATCTTGCCGTGCGCAATGCCGATGTGCGCATCCGGCAGCATCTGCCGAAGCTGTCCGGCCGTCTTTTCAATCGTTTCGACGCGGTTGTGCAGAAAGTACACCTGTCCGCCGCGTCGCAGTTCTGTCAGAATCGCCTGTACGAGCACATCCATGTTGTGCTCGATGACATAGGTCTGCACGGGATAGCGGTCGCGCGGCGCCTCCTCGAGCACCGACATATCGCGGATGCCCGACATCGCCATGTTCAGTGTGCGCGGAATGGGCGTGGCCGTGAGCGTGAGCACGTCCACTGCCGGAAACATCTCCTTGAGCTTTTCCTTCTGCTGCACGCCGAAGCGCTGCTCCTCGTCGACAATAATCAGACCGAGATCCCGGAACTGCACATCCTTGGAAATAATACGGTGCGTACCGACGACAATGTCCACACTGCCGCGCTGTGTCTGCACCAGCGTTTCGCGAATCTCCTTTGCGGTGCAGAACCGCGAGAGCATCCGCGCCTCGATCGGGAACCCTTCAAACCGTTTCTGGATCGTCTGAAAATGCTGCAGCGCCAGAATTGTTGTGGGCACCAGAATGGCGCACTGCTTGCCGTCCGCGACGCACTTGAACGCCGCGCGCAGCGCAACCTCCGTCTTCCCGAATCCGACGTCGCCGCACAGCAGGCGATCCATCGGGCAGCTTTTTTCCATATCGCCCTTGATCTCGTCGATGCAGCGAAGCTGGTCGGCCGTTTCGTCAAATTCAAAGCGCCGCTCGAAATCGTTCTGCATATCGGTATCCGGCGAGAACGCGTAACCGGGCGTGGCCTGCCGGCGCGCATACAGCGCAATCAGTTCCTGCGCAATGTCCTTGACGGCGGCACGCACACGCGCGCGCGTCTTCTGCCACTCCTTACCGCCGAGCTTGTTGAGCCTGACGGTCGAATCGGATGCGTTGCCGATATATCTGGATACCTGGTCGAGCTGCGTGACGGGCACATACAGAATATCGCCCTTGTCATAACGGATCTTGATATAATCCTTGGTCGCGCCGGACGCCTCGAGCTTGGTGATGCCCTCGAAAATGCCGATACCGTGCGTATTGTGGACGATGTAATCGCCCTTGTGCAGCTCCTCCAGGGAGTTGAAAGCATTCTTATTGTTTGTCTTGGTCTGCCGCTTTTTGGATGTGCTGATGTAGCGGCTGCCGTATGTAATGAGCGTGAAACGCTCCTGCGGGTACTCAAAGCCCGTGGACACACTGCCGGGGATCACGCTGATCTGGCCAAACGGAAATTCCGACGGGCGCACGGGATAGTACATGCACCGGTAGCCGTCCGCCTCCAGATCGAGGGAGAGCGACTTGGCCGCCTTGGGCGTGCCGCCGAAAATGACGATCGTCCAGTTGACCTTGCCGTACAGCGGCTCGATGTCGTCCAGCAGCAGAGAATAGCTGCCGTTCCACGGCGACTGCTGACGGGCGTTGAGCGTGAGCATCTGTTTGACCGGCGTGTCGAACGTGCCGCGCGGGAGATTGTCGAGATACAGCGCGCCGTAGACCTCGTACTGCAAAATCAGCTCGTCGACCGAAAGCATATACCGGTCGAGTCCGGCGCACAGGACGCCCTCCTGCAGCAGCAGCTTGATCTGTTCATGAAAGAGCGACTGCGCGGATTCGGCGTGTTCCCTGACGGAAAAGCTCTCGCTGACCAGCAGCAGCGGGTTCTCCGCATAGTCAAAAATTGTCGCGCCTTCGCGGTAAAACAGCGGCATGTAGCGGTCGAGCGAAGACAGGCGCAAACCGGACTGCACGCGGTCGATATCGGCGTGGATACTCGCGCGCGCCTTGACCGCGCCCTTGCCGTGAATCGAGTCGGCAAAGTCGGTCAGCGTTTGCAGAAGCTGCGCCTCGCCGTCGCACAGCACCTCGTTGGCCGGCGTGACGGTGATCGAGTCGAGCGCGCGTGTGCGGCGCTGGCTCTCCGGATCGAACATCGCAACGCTGTCAACCGTATCGCCGAAGAACTCGCACCGGCAGGGGTATTCGCTCCCGGGCGGGAAGAAATCCACGATCCCGCCGCGCACGGAGAATTGACCCGGCCCGTCCACCTGTGCGCCGGACGTATAGCCGGCCAGCAGCAGCGCATCGCGCAGGCGGCCGAGTCCGAGCTCGTCGTCCATACGCACCGTAAAGCAGCGGCGCGCAAACTCGTCCGGTGGCATCGTAAGCTGCATCGCGCTTTCCGCCGAGCAGACGACGACGTCATAGGCGCCTGTGCGCATGCGGTCGAGCACACGCAGGCGCATGTGTTCATACTCGCGCGAGCTGCCCTCTGCGCTGCGCAGCGCAAAATCACGCGCCGGATAGTGGTAAGCGCGCACGCCGAATGCCGTCAGATCCTCTGCCAGACGCGTGCCCTGCGCCTCGTCCGGCGCAATCAGAATCGCCTTGCGTCCGAGCGTTTCCGTCAGGCTCGCAACCAGATGCGCCTTATGGATATGCGAAAGCCCCAGCACACCCATCGGCAGCCGGGTCGCACGAATGCCGGAGACGATCGAACGGTACTCCGGCGAATGAGATAATACATTGGAAAAACAGGACATAATTCAGATTCGGATCCCCTGTTCGCGCATCGCCTCACGCAGACGCGCAACGTTTTTGTCCGCAAAGCAGTGACCGACCATGCCGGTCGCGGCCGCGCCCTCGATGTTGCGCGGCATATCATCAATAAAAAAGCACTCTTCCGGCCGCAAACCGAACCGTGCATACAGCGCCTCATACAGCCGCGCGTCCGGCTTCGTCACCCCATAATCGCATGAGGCAATGATGCCGTCCATCAGCCGCAGCACGGGGATCGCGTCGAAGTGCGTGTAGATGTCGGCCGAGGTGTTGGAGCACAGATACACACCGTAGCCCGCGTCCTTGACCTCACGCACAAAATCCTCCATGTAATCAAACGGCGGCATTTCCTTGTCCCACCAGCGCATCAGCAATGCGCGCAAAGGCGCGTGCATGTGCGCGGGAAGCTGTGCGCACGCGGCGTCCGCGAGCTGCGCAAAGCCGGTCGTGCCGAGGTCAAGATTGTTCCACATACCGCTGTGAAACAAAACCTGCTCCGCGCGTACGGCGTCCTGCTCGCAGAACACCGAACGCATCGTCTTGTGCGGATCGAAGTCGATCAGCACGCCGCCCATATCAAATACTATATTCTTAATCATTTTTACGCACATTGCCGCAGCAGTTCTTGTATTTCTTGCCGCTGCCGCAGGGACACGGATCGTTGGGACCGACCTTTTTGCTCTTGCGGACGGTGCGTCCCTTTTCGCTGCCGTCGGAAGATCCGCCGCTGGCCGTCACCTCTTTGGCGACTTGCTGACGCTTGGTTTCCTCCTCGTTGCGGATGCGCACGGTCAGCATCATCTTGACTGTGTTCTCGCGGATCGACGTGTTCATTTCATCAAACATATCGGAACCGACCTCGCGGTACTCCACAACCGGATCGTGCTGGCCGTAGGCGCGCAGTCCGATGCCGCGGCGCAGCTCGTCCATCGCGTCGATGTGATCCATCCAGAGCGCGTCCACGTTGTACAGCAGCACCTTGCGCTCAAGCTCGCGCATAATCTGCTCGCCCAGCTCGCGCTCACGCGCTTCATACAACTCGTGTCCGCGGTCGTGCAGCAGCTCCCACGCTGCGTCGCGGTCGGGATCTTCCTCGCGGAAGTCGTCGCCCGTCACAATCCAGCCCAGGAATTTTTCGCGCAGACCGTCCATATTCCAGTCTTTCTTCGGCAGCGCGGTCGGCATATAGAAGTCGATCGCGTCGGTTATGCAGTCGTCGAGCATTTTGAGAATCAGGGGCTTGAGCTCCACGCCGTCAAGCACCTGGTCTCTCTGGCGGTAAATCAGCTCTCTCTGGCGGTTCATGACGTCGTCGTACTGCAGCACGTCCTTACGGGCGGCAAAGTTGCGTCCTTCGATGTTTTTCTGCGCGCGTTCGATCGAGCCGGTCAGCATCTTGGCCTCGATCGGCACATCGTCCGGCGTCTTGAGCGTGGTCATCAGCGACTGCATCCGCTCGCCGCCGAAAATGCGCATCAGATCGTCCTCCATAGACAGATAGAAGCGCGATTCGCCGGGGTCGCCCTGACGGCCGGAACGGCCGCGAAGCTGGTTGTCGATACGGCGGGACTCATGCCGCTCCGTACCGATGATGAACAGGCCGCCCGCCTGACGCACCGCGTCGGCTTCCGGGGCAATAAGATCTTTGTATTTCTTTTCCAGCTCGGAGAACTGCGCACGCGCCTGCAGGATTTCCTCGTTGTCCGTCTCGGCAAAGCCCGTTGCCTCCACGATCATCTCCTCCGGAAACTGCATGCGACGCATCTCGGCCTTGGCCAGATATTCCGGGTTGCCGCCGAGCATGATATCCGTACCGCGTCCGGCCATGTTGGTGGCGATCGTTACAGCGCCTTCCTTACCGGCCTGCGCCACGATCTCCGCTTCCTTGTCGTGATACTTGGCGTTGAGCACTTCATGCTTGACGCCGCGTCTGCGCAGCATGGCGCTCAGACGCTCAGATTTTTCAATCGAAATCGTACCGACCAGCACGGGCTGTCCTTTTTCGTGGCAGGCGACAACCTGGTCGATAACCGCGTTGAACTTCGCCTGCTCGGTCTTGTACACCACGTCGGGATGATCCTCGCGGATCACAGGGCGGTTCGGCGGGATCTCGATGACGTCCAGCGAGTAGATCTGCTGGAATTCGTCGCTCTCGGTCATGGCCGTACCGGTCATACCGGACAGCTTGGTGTACAGTCTGAAATAATTCTGGAATGTAATAGTGGCCAGCGTCTTGCTCTCGTGCTCAACTTTGACGCCTTCCTTCGCTTCGATCGCCTGATGCAGACCCTCGTTGTAGCGGCGGCCGAGCATGATGCGGCCGGTGAACTCGTCGACAATCAGCACCTCGCCGTCACGCACAACGTAGTCCACGTCGCGGCGCATGACGCCGATTGCCTTGATCGCCTGATTGATGTGATGCAGCACGGTCATGTTGTCCGCATCCATCAGGTTTTCCAGATTGAAGAACGCTTCGGCCTTCGCCACGCCCGTCTTGGTAAGCGTCGCCGTGCGCGCCTTTTCGTCCACAACGTAGTCGCCGACGTCTTCGATATCATCCGTGGATTCCTTGGAATTGAGCTCCTTGACCACGGTCTTGCGCAGTGTGCACGCAAATTCATTTGCCCGGCGGTACAGATCCGTCGAGGCGTCGCCCCGGCCGGAAATAATCAGCGGCGTACGCGCCTCATCGATCAGGATGGAGTCCACCTCGTCGACGATGCCGTAATTGTGGCCGCGCTGCACCTTCATTTCTTTGTAGGGCACCATGTTGTCACGCAGATAGTCGAAGCCCATCTCATTGTTGGTGCCGTACGTGATGTCGGCGGCATAGGCCTCTCTGCGCTGCGCATTGTCGAGGTCGTGCACAATCAGGCCGACCGTGAGCCCCAGGAAGCGGTAGACCTTTCCCATCCACTCCGAGTCGCGGCGGGCAAGATAGTCGTTGACCGTCACGATGTGCACGCCGTTGCCGGTCAGCGCATTGAGATACGCGGGCAGCGTCGCTACCAGCGTTTTACCCTCGCCCGTGCGCATCTCGGCGATGCGTCCCTGGTGCAGGATGATGCCGCCGATGACCTGCACGGGGAAGTGCTTCATGTTCAGCACGCGCCACGACGCCTCGCGGCACGTCGCAAACGCCTCGGGCAGGATGTCGTCGAGCGTTTCGCCGTTTTGCAGACGCTCTTTGAACTCCGGCGTTTTTGCCTGCAGCTCAGCGTCCGTCAGACGGCTGTATTCCTCCTCAAGCGCGAGTACCTTCTTCTGCAGGGGCATGACGCGCTTGACTTCCTTCGAGGAGTAATCTCCGAATATTTTTTTTAAAAGACCCATGTTGTCACCTCAAAATTTGCTTCAGCTCTTGTAATCAAAGGAGCTTTATGGTAGAGTTAAGATACAAAAAGGAAGGATGATGGAAATGCCGAAACGTAACGATTATATCTCCTGGGACGAATACTTCATGGGCGTCGCCATGCTCTCGGCGTATCGCAGCAAGGACCCCAACACGCGCGTGGGCGCATGCATCGTCAGCCCCGCGAACAAAATCATGTCCGTCGGCTACAACGGCTTTCCCGCCGGATGCAGCGACGACGAATTCCCGTGGGAACGCGAGGGCGAGACGTATCACACAAAGTATCCGTACGTCTGTCACGCGGAACTGAACGCCATCCTCAACAACGCGGGCGGCGACCTGCGCGGCTGCCGCATCTATGTGGCGCTGTTTCCCTGCAATGAATGTGCCAAGGCAATCATCCAGTGCGGAATCCGGGAGGTTATCTACCTCTCCGACAAGTACGCCGATTCCCCGTCCACACGCGCATCCAAGCGCATGTTTGACGCGGCCGGCGTGCAGTACAAGCAGATCGAGATCCGCACGCCGTCCATCACCATCGACTTCGATCACGAAAAAGTGTGATCCTCAAAACGCCCAGATGAGCGTCTCGTAGCCCGTGGCGGTCTCGGCCACGGTCAGGAATGTATCGGCGTCGAGCCAGCAGATCTGGCTGCATGTGTTTGCAAACAGACCCTTCTGCCGCACCTGACGGCACGTACCCGCCGCGAGATCGCACAGCGCCGCGCCCTGCGTTTCGCCGTCGCACAGCAGCACGAGCTTCGTGCCGTCTGCCGACACGCTGAAGTACGCGGGACTTCCGGGCGCCGTTTTCACAATCGCCGCAATATCCTTGCTCTCTCCCGTGGAAACGCGGGTCAGCGCAAGGGTATTTTTTTCGAGCATGTAGTCGCCGGCAAAGAGGTAGTCCTCCACACTGCCCGCATAGGAACTGAGCTTTTCTTCGTTTCCGTCCGCCGTCATCGCGTATGTATCGACGCCCGTATCGGACGATTTGACATAGTACAGCTTGCCGTCCGCGCTGTAGAGATACTTTTCATACAGACCGGAGACAATCAGCTTCGGCTTCTGGTTGGATGTGTCGGCGTTGTAGATGATATCCGCCGTCGTGCTGTCGAGCTGGTAATTGCGGCCGGAAAGATACAGCTTTTCGCCGCCGAGCTTGAGCAATGCCTCGTGCATCTGCGCCCAGTCGGTGCGCAGACGGCCGAGATCGTCCACCGTGCGGCCGTTGTCGCTCGTCATGCGGCGGCTCCTGCCGCTTTGCAGATCGAAAGAAAACACCTCGGAATAGGTCTTGTCCGTTTTGGCAAAATCGTCCGAATCAAAATCGACCAGCAGCATCGCGTCCCCGTCGCCGTAGCCGGCGGGCATGTTGACAAGCTGCAGGAAGGCATACGCATACAGACGCACGTCGTCCTCGTACAGCGTCGACAGGAACAGGCCGTACCCCGTCAGCTGATCGCCGCGCTGCAGATAATGCAGCTTTGCGGGGATCTCCTGATGCGAGCACGTCACGGTCACGTCCATCTCCTGCGCGTCCGTGCAGGCGGTAAGGCCGCCGTCGGCGTACTCGTAGAAATTGAACAGACCGTACGGATTGGCGCTGACAAAGACGCCGTCGATCTGTGTGGGCATGAGCGGATAGTCCGCCGCGGCGCGCTTGCGGATCAGGCCGTCCTCGGAAACCGGCTCGACGACCGGCGCTGCCTGCGTCGTCTCGGGCGCTTTCGGCTGCGCATGGAATCCGCCGCTGTAGAAAAACAGACCGACAGCCGCCGCAGCCAGCACGCTCATTGCGGACGCGATGATGTACGGCATCTTATTCTTTTTTCTTTTTTTCTTAGCCATATCTTTGTTGTTCCCGAAAAGAACAATCCTCCTTTTTATCATATTTAGGGTATTATATCATACCTTTGCGAAAAATACCACAGTTATCTCGCAATTAAACAAAAAATTTACAATTGCAAATCGCGTCGATGCGTGGTACACTGCTGTTACCGAATTTTGTAAGGAAGGGATACGATGCAGAAACTGATGTCTTACATGCGCTCGGCCATGGAGCGCTACGATATGATTGCGGCAGGCGACCGTGTCGCCGTCGGACTGTCCGGCGGCAAGGACTCCGTCGCGCTGCTGTATGCGCTCGCGCAGATGCGCGTTTTCTATCCGCAGCCGTTCGAGCTCATCGCCGTCTCGGTCGATCCGCAGTTCGGCGGCGTACCGACGGATTACAGTCTGCTCGAAGCGCTGTGCAGCCGCATCGACGTACCGTATATCATCCGCCGCACGGAAATCGGCCCCATCATCTTCGACGTGCGCAAAGAAAAGAATCCGTGCAGTCTGTGCGCGCGTATGCGCCGCGGTGCGCTGCACGACGCGGTCAAGGAAGCCGGCTGTAACAAACTGGCGCTCGGTCACCACATGGACGACGCGGTTGAAACGTTCATGATGAATCTGCTCAACGAAGCGCGCATCGGCTGCTTCTCCCCCGTCACCTACCTCTCGCGCAAGGATCTGACGATGATCCGGCCAATGGTTTTCGCACGGGAGAGCGACTGCGCGCGTGTGGTACGGCGCGAAGATTTGCCGGTTGTCAAAAGCCGCTGTCCCGCCGACGGCGAAACCGAGCGGCAGCACGTCAAGGAGCTGCTCACGTCGCTCGAAAAAGACTATGCCGACGTGCGGCAAAAGATCCTCGGCGCGATGCAGCGCGGACGCTTGAACGGTTTTTAAACAAGTTATACAAAACACGCCGATGCATTACGGTAAATTTTTCTCAAATAGGTATGGAAATCCTTTGAATTATCTGTTATAATAAGTTTTGGTGCGGAATTTCCGGACCGCTCAAATTGTTGAAAACAAAATCTATAAAAACACGGAGGTATCTCAATGGCACACAAGTATGTCTACCTGTTCAGCGAGGGCAACGCAAACATGCGTGAGCTGCTCGGCGGCAAGGGCGCGAACCTGGCAGAAATGACCAACATCGGTCTGCCTGTTCCGCAGGGCTTCACCATCTCGACCGAGGCCTGCACCGCTTACTACGAGGATGGCAGAAAGATCAACGACGAAATCATGGCGCAGATCGACGAATACATCGTCAAGATGGAGGGCATCACCGGCAAGAAGTTCGGCGATATCGAGAATCCGCTTCTCGTTTCCGTCCGCTCCGGCGCCCGCGCATCCATGCCCGGCATGATGGACACCATCCTGAACCTGGGTCTGAACGAGCAGGTCGTCGAGGTCATGGCGCAGAAGTCCAACAATCCCCGCTGGGCTTGGGACTGCTTCAGAAGATTTATCCAGATGTACTCCGACGTCGTTATGGAAGTCGGCAAGAAATACTTCGAGCAGCTCATCGACGAGATGAAGGAAGCGCGCGGCGTCACGCAGGACGTGGAGCTGACCGCCGACGATCTCAAAGAGCTGGCCGCTCAGTTCAAGGCAGAATACAAGAGCAAGATCGGCAAGGATTTCCCCTCCGATCCCAAAGAGCAGCTTAAGGGCGCCATCGAGGCCGTGTTCCGTTCCTGGGACAACCCGCGTGCAAACGTCTATCGCCGCGACAACGACATCCCCTACAGCTGGGGCACCGCTGTCAACGTGCAGATGATGGCGTTCGGCAACATGGGCGACGACTGCGGCACCGGCGTTGCTTTCACGCGTGACCCTGCCACCGGCGAAAAGGGTCTGATGGGCGAGTTCCTGACCAATGCGCAGGGCGAAGACGTGGTCGCCGGCGTGCGTACCCCGATGCCGATCGCGCAGATGGCCGAGAAGTTCCCCGAGGCTTATGCACAGTTCACCGAGGTTTGCAGAATCCTCGAAGATCATTACCGCGACATGCAGGATATGGAGTTCACCGTTGAAAAGGGCAAGCTCTACATGCTGCAGACCCGTAACGGCAAGCGTACCGCGAAGGCCGCGCTTAAGATCGCGTGCGACCTCGTGGACGAGGGCATGATCGACAAGAAAAAGGCAGTCGCCATGATCGATCCCAGAAACCTCGACACCCTTCTGCATCCGCAGTTCGACGCGAAAGCGCTCAAGGCTGCAACGCCCGCAGGCAAGGGTCTGGGCGCATCCCCCGGCGCAGCATGCGGCAAGATCGTCTTCACGGCCGAGGACGCCGAGGCATGGAACGCCAGAGGCGAAAAGGTCGTTCTGGTTCGTCTGGAAACCTCTCCCGAGGACATCACCGGCATGAAGGCTTCCCAGGGCATCCTGACCGTTCGCGGCGGCATGACCTCCCACGCGGCAGTTGTGGCGCGCGGCATGGGCACCTGCTGTGTTTCCGGTTGCGGCGACATCAAGATGGACGAAGAGAACAAGCAGTTTGAGCTGGCCGGCAAGACCTTCCACGAAGGCGACTATATCTCCATCGACGGTTCCACCGGCAACATCTACGACGGCATCATCCCGACCGTGGACGCTGAAATCGCCGGCGAGTTCGGCCGCATCATGCAGTGGGCGGACGAATTCAGAACCCTGAAGGTTCGCACCAACGCCGACACGCCCGCAGACGCCAAGAAGGCGCGCGAGCTGGGCGCTGAAGGTATCGGCCTTTGCCGTACCGAGCACATGTTCTTCGAGGCAGAAAGAATCGCCGCGTTCCGCGAGATGATCTGCGCCGACACCGTCGAGGGCAGAGAAGCTGCGCTCGCGAAGATCATGCCGTATCAGCAGGGTGACTTCGAGAAGCTGTACGAAGCTCTGGAAGGCAACCCCGTTACCATCCGTTTCCTCGATCCGCCTCTGCATGAGTTTGTTCCCACCGAGGAAGCCGACATCAAGGCGCTCGCCGACGCGCAGGGCAAGTCCGTCGCCGACATCAAGGCGCTCATCGCTTCCCTGCATGAGTTCAACCCGATGATGGGCCACAGAGGCTGCCGCCTGACCGTCACCTATCCCGAGATCGCCAAGATGCAGACCACCGCTGTCATCCGCGCGGCGATCAACGTGCAGAAGAAGCACCCCGAGTGGACGATGTGCCCCGAGATGATGATCCCGCTGGTCGGCGATGTGGCTGAGCTGAAGTACATCAAGAAATTCGTCATCGAGACTGCTGACGCCGAGATCGCGGCTGCCGGCGTGGACATG
>JAFSYM010000119.1 GCA_017450005.1 Clostridia bacterium | reverse complement strand
TGACCGGAACGATCATCACCAACCGTGAACTCGACGTGTTTTCACAGTACCGCTTTTTGAATCCGCAGATTTTCGGCAGCAGCTTCTATGCCTTTCGGAACCGGTATTTTGATATGGTCGGGTATGGCAGCCATATTCCAGCCTTTCGCCGGAGCAAGACGGATGAGTTTTTGCGAAAGATGCACTCTATCGCGTTTCGCGTAACGAAAGAGGAATGTTTGGATCTGCCTGCTGTCACGGAGGAGATCCGCGCCGTCGAGTTGGAACCCAAAGCGAAGAAGCTGTACAAGGATTTGGAAAAGGAAAGCTATGCGGAGCTTGCGGATTCCGAAGTGTCTGCCGTCAATGTGCTGACAAAGCTGCTGCGGTTGTCTCAAGTTACCGGCGGGCATTTGACGGATGACGCAGGCGACACAAAAACTGTCAGTACGGCGAAGCTGGACGCACTCTCGGACATTCTGGATTCCGCTGCGGCAGAAGGGCGAAAGCTCGTGATCATGGCGCGGTTCGTGGCGGAACTGCGGGACATTCAAGCGCTGCTGGACAAAAAGAACATCGGGTACGCAGTTGTTAGCGGCGGCGTATCGAACCGAAACGAAGAGATACGCCGCTTCCAGGAAGATCCCGGTTGTACCGTGTTTGTCGGGCAGATTGCTGCCGCCGGTCTTGGCATCACGCTCACTGCAGCATCCATGATGGTGTTTTACAGCTTGGACTACAGCATGAGCAATTTTGAACAGGCCAAAGCGCGCATTCACCGCGTTTCGCAAACGGAAAACTGCCTGTATATCTACCTTGTCGCCAAGGGTACAGTGGACGCAAAAATCCTGCATGCGCTGCGGCACAAGGTCGATCTGGCAAAAGCGCTCGTGGATGATTATCGAAACGGCGTCAACCCGTTTCAGGAAGGAGGTGTGTGATGATGGAAAACACAATGTTGTCGGCAGCGGAACGGCTGAAAGCCCTGCGTGAGCAGAAGACCGCGCTGGAATCGCAGTTGAAAGACGTCAATGAAGAAATCGAAAAAGCGGATTATCAGCTGGCCTGCGCCATGGCGGAATCGGAAACGCCGAATTTTACGCATGCGGGAACGATGTTCTGCCTGACGACAAAAACGCGCGCTTCAGCGAAATCCGGCCGCAAGGAAGATTTGTTTACGGCGCTGCGTGACGCAGGATTCGGCGATTTGGTCTATGAGACCGTTAACGCCAACAGCCTTTCCGCCTTTGTCAAAGAGCAGATGGCGGAGAACGAAGACACCCTGCCGGCATGGCTGGACGGGCTTGTCAATGTGTACGAAAAAACAACCGTGGGCGTGCGTAAAGCCGCCCGATAAACAGAAAGGAAATGCATGATGGAAAACAACAGTTTGATTCCCCAAGAGACCAGCGGATTTCTCCAACTCAAGGATTTTCGCTTTGACGAAATGATGTCCGAGGAAATGAACGGCCTGAACGCGACGTTTGACCGTATCAAGATCCCTGCAGGCGGCATGACAGTATTCGAGGTTCCCGGCGATACGGCCGACGCGCCGGAAAACATCAAGGAGTTTTCCGCCGTGATTCTGCTGCATCACCCGCTGTACGCCTACTACAAAGACAAGTATACAGGCGGCTCCAATCCGCCCGACTGCAGCAGTTTGGACGGCGTATGCGGCGTTGGCTCTCCCGGCGGTGAGTGCGCCAAGTGTCCGTTTAACCAATTCGGCTCCGGTGAAAACGGCGCAAAAGCCTGCAAAAACCGACGCCGTTTGTATCTGCTGCGGGAAGGTGAATTGTTCCCTGTGATTCTGTCTCTGCCGACCGGATCACTGAAGGATTTTTCCCGGTACATCATGCGGCAGCTCTCCAAAGGGAACAAGTCCAACATGATTGTGACCAAATTCTCTTTGAAGAAAGCTGTCAACAGCGGCGGGATCGCCTATTCGCAGGCGCAGTTCTCCATGGAACGCAAGCTGTCTGCGGAGGAATATGTCCTGATCCATGCGATGAGCGAGCAGGTCAAGGCATTGCAGGACACCGTAGGGTATGATGCGGAAGACGATGAGACACTCCGCGTCGATCCCGAAACGGGCGAGGTCATCGAGCCTCTGCAATAAAAATATGGCGCCCGGAGGGTCGTTTCTCTCCGGGCAGTCCTTGGGAGGTGAGCCCATGCAAACAAGATATATGTGCGCTGTGACGATGGATGAAGTTCGTGCGTATCTTGCGGGCAGTAAAATCGTTGCGTTTGACTTTGAAACAGCACCCGACGACCCTTTTCGCACAGAACCGAAGGCTGCGCTCGATCCGCACAAGGCGCATATCGTCGGCGTCAGTTTTTCTGTTTCCGAAGGAAGCGCAATCTATGTTCCTGTGGCACATAAGACGGGAACAAACATCGCAAGCGCCGATGCGCTTTGGCAGTGGATGAAGGAACATCTGTTTGAAAACAAGTGTATCGTGAAAGTCGCGCACAATCTGTCGTTTGAAGCGATGTTCCTGTATGCAATGGGTACGGTGGTCAAAGCGCCGTGCTATGACACGATCGCAGCCGCGCAGATGACGCTCAAGTCAAGATGGGAGTTTCGTACACTCCACGACAGCGGACTTAAGTATCTCTCGACCACCCTGTTTGCCGCGGACATGCCGTCCTTTGAAGCGGTGACGGCTGGTCGGCACTTTGACGAGATGGATCCGCAGACAAAGGAAACGCTCCGCTATGCCTGTGCCGACTCTGACTACACGCTGCGGCTGTATCACAAATTCAACAGCTGGTTTGATCGCTTCCTGCCGAGGCACCGCGTGATTGTGGAGAATCTGGAGTCACCGACCGCTGTGTACTGCGGAATGATGAAATATAACGGGGTGCCGGTGGACAAAGCGCAGATGCTCGAACGGCAGAAGGACGCTGAAGAAAAATTATTCACAACCAAGGCGGAAATCGACCGAATCACGGGCGGCGTAGCCATCGGCGCAAACGCCTCAACCGCCGCTTTCAAACAGTATCTGTTTCATGATTTGCGATTGCCGGTTATGAAGAAAACGGATAAGGATCGCGAGGCGGTGGATGACGCCACGATGCAAATGCTCAAAGAATGGTGCGCCGACAATCGTCCCAAATTGGTACGGCTGTTTGAATTGATACAGGAATACCGCAAGTGGAGCAAGCTGAAAAGCACATACATCGACGGATACTTGACGCATATCAATGCGGCAACCGGACGGATCCATCCCGACTTTTTACCGCTTGGTACCGAGA
>JAFSYM010000118.1 GCA_017450005.1 Clostridia bacterium | reverse complement strand
AGCTGTTTAAGGTAGCATAAGAGACCGCAAATTCCGGTTGAAATCCTCAAAATTTCAACCGGAATCTGCGGTACCACAACGCAACGCGTTGTGAATTATTTGTTAATTATTTCATTGTCCTCTTGACGGGGAGCAGTTCAATCACACTGCAAAAAGCCTTCACTATTTTTTAGTTCATCACGGTATTCCGCGCAAAATGCTGGCAAGAGGAGCCGGCATCTACGGGAGATCGCCACGCTTCGCTCGCGATGACACCCGGCTGGAATCTGTTGCACCGAAAACCGAGAGCGATTCTTTTAGTTATCCGTGAACACGCTGTTCTCAAGCGGTTCCTCGTTGTGGTTGTCGTCCTCGAACGAATTCGGCGGATCGGCAGGCGGCTGCTCCGGCTGCTGGGGCTGCTGGGGTTCGGCCGCTTCAGTCGGGTTGAGCCGGTCGCCGATGTTCTCGAACGGATTGCGGAAGCGGTCGATCAGGCGCGTCGTCGTCTCGACCGGCGTCTCCTCCTCGCCGCTCCATGCGCGCGTTGTCGTCTCATAATAGTACGAGCGCGTCGTTTGCGTCGAGCGGTTCGAGCCGGTCAGGAAGTCGAACGGCGACTCACGCACATCGTCGTGCACTTCGATATTGGTCATCCCGTACAGCGCCTTCTGCACACGCTGCGCGTCAAGCTGATAATCGACAATCCAGACGAACTCCTGTATAGAACCGTATCCGGTCATCATATAGCTGTCCTTGCCGGTCAGCTCCACGCTGCCGTCCTCGTTCACGTCCAGCAGCGGACAGGAAAGCTGCTCCATGTCATAGCTCATCCAATCCTGCATGAGCGCCTGCGTGGCGAGCGCGAGAATCTGCGCACGGCGGTAGTTGGTCTGCACATACGGCAGCACCAGATTGAGCATGTTGTTGAGCTGTCCGATAGACGCGGACTGCGCCTTGTCGATCAGCGCGGTCACCAGCTTGCGCTGACGGCGCGTGCGGCTCAGGTCGCCGTCGGCGTCGCTCTTGCGGATGCGCGAATAGATCAGCGCCTGATCGCCGTTGAGCCTGACGCCCTCGCCGTAGGGGAACTTCTTGTGCGAGGACGTGCGCCGGATGTACCGCGCTTCATACTCCTCCACGTCGACCTCCACGCCGCCGAGCGCGTCGATCAGCTTGGGGAACGTGTCGAAGTCGACGGTCACATAGTTGTCGATCTCGACCTTGTAATTGTTTTCGATCGTCTGCACCAGCGTCATCGCGCCGCCCCAGTTGTAGGTGGAGTTGATCTTGTACCAGCGATCCTGCCCGTTGATGTTCATATAGGTATAGCTGTCACGCATGAACGATGTGAGCGTGATTTTTTTGGTCTTCTTGTTCAGCGAAACGAGGATCATCGCGTCCGTGCGTCCGTCGGACCCCTCTTCGGTATCGACGCCGCAAAGCAGGCAGTTGATGACGTTTTTGCTGTGCAGCTTCTGTCCGCCGTTGAGCGCCCACTTCTGCAGCCAGTCCTTGAGCGAGGATGCGTCCGCCACGTCGTGCACCGGCGTGAAGACCAGATCCTCCTCGTCGGAAACCTCCGTGCGGTCGGCATGCTCAAAGTGCACGCCGCTGTCGTAGTCGATCAGGCCGAGCTTCTGGTTGACGATCAGGATGAAAGCAATGATCGCCGCCAGCGCCAGCAGCAGAACAATCACAAACAGGCGCTTGAGGTTGCGCTTGTTTTTGCGCAGCCAGAAGCGGGAGAAACGGTTGGAATAGATCTCATCGTCGGCCAGATCGCCCTCGTAATCGTTGGTATAGGGCGCCTCGGCAGAGGGCTGTGCGTATTTGGAAATCGGGATGTCCCCGCCTTGCGGTTCGCTGTCCTCAGGCTGCGAATCGTCCTTGGGTCGGCTGAAATAAACGTCCCAGTCTTTTTTTTCGTCGCTCATGATTCACCACATTCCAGAGTCAGAATACAGTATAGTATACCACATAGTATCCGATATAATATGCTAAAACAGAAATATAGAGTATTTTCGACAAAATTCACATTTTCGTAAAGTTTCCCTGCGTAACAGACACAGACGCGGGACATACTACAGGAGGGAAAAATATGACCATCCGACGGGAAAAAGACGTGCTGATTGTGGATATCCACGGACTGCGCGTCGTACAGGCGCAGATCAAGCTCGAGGATATGATCGCCGCATGTGATCCGCAGATTCGTGAGATCCGCGTGATTCACGGCTGCAACGGCGGCACGGCGCTGCGCGATATGGTGCGCGCACTGCAGGCGCCGCGTCTGCGATCGGTGCGTCCGGACTATCTCAACGACGGTCAGACCATTCTGACACTGAAATAAAGGACGGGGAACGGCTTGTTCCGATGGAAGAAGTATTGGTGCGCCGTGGTCTGCGCGGGACTGTTCTGCGTGATCGCGGGCGGCGGTCTGTTTTTTGCGCGCAGCGCGACGTCCTACCGGGAGAAAAAGATCGAACCGATGCAGACGTTCCGCCTCTCCGCATTTACGGAACTGGACGCGCGCGAACAGATCCGGCTGTGCGCGCACCGCGGCCTGTCGGCAATCGCGCCGGAAAACACGCTGGAGTCGATCCGTGCCGCCGGTGAGGCGGGTTATCCGCTGGTGCTGCTGGACGTCGCGGTGACCGCGGACGGCAAGGCCGTGCTGCTGGCGGATGAAACGATTGACCGCATGACAGCCGGCAGCGGGCGTGTGTCGTCGTACGGCTATGACGAACTGCTGCGCTTCCCGCTCGACAACGGGGCGAATCTGCGCGACTTCGGCCGCGTGCGGATTCCGCTGCTGCAGGAGGCGCTCGACGTGTGCGACGCATACGGCATGCAGGCCGTTCTCTCGCTGCAAACGGTACGCGGCGGTCTGCCGGACTCGCTGCTGCGGCAGCTTCGGCGCGGGCGTATGATCGTCTCGCGCCGGCGTGACGTGCTCGAATCGCTCGTCGAAAAGGCGGAGAACCTGTGTCTGCAGGTCGACGCGCTGCACACGCCGGACGTGCGCTACGCCGTACAGCACGGATTTGCGCTCGCATTCGATCCGGTGCAGACGGGCAGTCCTCTGCCGGAAGAGACGCGGCAAACACAGCTCTGGGCATGGCCGGTCAACACGCGCGAAACGCTCTCGCGCGTCGTGCAAAACGGCGTGCGCAGCGTGATAACGGACTGCATTCTGCCGATTGCTAAAAAATAGTTTTCCACCGCTTTATCCACATCCTGTGCATAACCGGCACAGGATGTTGTGTTTTTTCGGCCTTCAACCACCACGAATGGACACGTCTTTTCTCTCCACGCGTTTTCCACCGATTTATCCAGAAAAAACCGCGATCCGGCTTGAAAAAAAGCCTTGACAAGCGTGCAATTTTTCGGTATAATAAGCCACTGTAAAGAAGAAGACTTTACAGGCATTCGAGGAGATGAGACCTGTGGCAAAGGATCTGGAGATCGTGACGCTGCTCGATTTCTACGGTGAGATGCTCACCGAAAAGCAGCACGACTTTTTAGAATACTACTACAACGACGACCTATCTCTTTCCGAAATCGCCGCCAACGAGGGGATCACCCGCCAGGGCGTGCGCGATGCGATCAAGCGTGCTGAAAAGCAGTTGTTCGACATGGAGGAAAAGCTGGGTCTGGTTCGTCGTTTTGCCGAGACGAAAAAGGGTCTCGAAGAAATCATCGAATACGCCGAAATGATCAACAGTTATAATCTGCGCCACTCTCTGTCCCGCGAGATCAACGAGTACACCGTCAAGATCAAGGCAATCGCACAGGATCTGCGCGATCAGTAATCGCGGCACAAGCAAAGGAAGTGATGATTTGGCATTTGAAGGACTTTCGGATAAACTGGAAAATGCATTCAAACGACTGCGCAGCAAGGGCAGTTTGACAGAAGCGGACGTGCGTGAGGCCATGCGCGAGGTACGCCTGGCGCTGCTGGAAGCGGACGTCAACTATAAAGTAGCCAAGGACTTTACCGCCAAAGTAACCGAGCGTGCCATCGGCGCGCAGGTTATGGAGAGTCTCACCCCCGCGCAGATGGTCATCAAGATCGTCAACGAAGAGCTGGTCGAGCTGATGGGCGGCACGCGTACAAGGCTCAACACCGCGCCCCATCCGCCCACCATCGTGATGATGTGCGGCCTGCAGGGCGCCGGTAAAACGACGCACTGCGCCAAGCTCGCTTTGATGCTGCGCAAGCAGGGCAGCCACCCGCTGCTCGCCGCGTGCGACGTGTATCGTCCCGCCGCCATCAAGCAGCTGCAGGTCGTCGGCGCACAGGCGGGCGTGCCCGTCTTCGAGATGGGGCAGTCCGATCCGGTGATGATCGCGCGTGAAGCGGTCAGGTACGCCAAGGATCACGGCAACGACTATGTGTTTCTCGACACGGCCGGCCGTCTGCATGTGGACGAAGCGCTCATGGACGAGCTCAAGAACATCAAGGCAGAGGTGCACCCGCATGAGATCATGCTGGTGGTCGACGCCATGCTCGGTCAGGACGCGGTCAACGTGGCCACGGCATTCAACGATGCGCTGGGCATCGACGGCCTGATGCTCACCAAGCTCGACGGCGACACCCGCGGCGGCGCCGCGCTCTCCGCACGCGCCGTGACCGGAAAGCCGATCAAGTTTGTCGGTATCGGCGAGAAGCTGGATGATCTCGACGTTTTCCATCCCGACCGTATGGCCTCGCGTATCCTCGGCATGGGCGATATGCTCTCGCTGATCGAGCGCGCCGAGCAGCAGCTCGACGAGAAAAAGGCCGCCGAGCTGGAGGAAAAGCTGCGTCACAACAAATTCGATCTCAACGACCTGCTCGACCAGATCGAACAGATCAACCGCCTGGGTTCGATCCGCGATCTGTTGAGCATGATCCCCGGCATCGGCAGCAAGATCCGCGACGTGGAGATTGACGAGGGCCAGTTCGACAAGATCAAGGCCATCATCTTTTCCATGACGCCCCAGGAGCGCGCCAACCCCGACATCATCAACCCCTCCCGCAAGCGCCGCATCGCGGCCGGCTGCGGCAAGGATGTCGAGGACGTCAACCGCCTGCTCGCACAGTACCGGCAGATGCGCAAGATGTTCCGGCAGATGAACGGCAAAAAGTCCAAAAAACAGATGCGCCGCATGAACATGATGCAGGGTATGCAGGGCATGAACGGCTTCGATATCTGAGCCGCCGCCAAAATCTTTTGCTTATAATTTTACATTATAATAAACTTTTATTTCTGGAGGAAATGAACAATGGCAGTAAAAATCAGACTGCGCCGCATGGGCGCGAAGAAAGCACCTTTTTACCGTGTAGTCGTGGCGGATTCCCGCTATCCGCGTGACGGCAGATTCATCGAAGAGATCGGCACCTACGATCCGCTCAAGGATCCCGCCGAAATCAAGATTGATGCGGAAAAGGCACAGCAGTGGATCAAGAACGGCGCACAGCCGACCGATACGGTCAAGGTGCTGTTCAAGAAGTCCGGTATCCTTTAATCGAGGTCAGCTATGGAAGAATTATTGGTTCTGATTGCGCAGGGTCTTGTGGAGAACCCGGACGCGGTACAGGTTTCGGCGGACGAAGCGGATGAAGACGGCGTGATCGTGTATCATCTGCACGTGGCGGAGGGCGACATGGGTCGCGTGATCGGCAAGCAGGGTCGTATCGCCAAGGCGATCCGCACCGTGATGCGCGCCGCATCCGTCAAACGCGGACAGAAGATCTCTGTCGAAATTGATTAAGCGGTTTCTGGAAATCGGACAGATCGTCGGCACACACGGCGTACGCGGCGAAGTTCGCGTCAATCCCTGGTGCGATTCCCCGGAATTCATCAAGGGCTTCAAGCGTCTGTATCTGGATGAAAACGGAAATGAGCAGATAGAAGTGCGCGCGTGCCGTCCCCACGGTAACGTGGCACTTCTTTCCTTGTCCGGCGTCACAACGATCGAGCAGGCGGCTGCCATGCGCGGCAGGGTGCTGTATATGCGCCGATCGGACGCGCATCTGCCCTCGGGGCACTTCTTCATTTCCGAGCTGATCGGCTGTGACGTGATCGACGCCGACGATCCCGCACTGCGCTACGGAACATTGTCCGATGTGAGCAAAACCGGCGCAAATGACGTCTGGCACGTGACGAACGATGCCGGACAGGAGTTCTTGCTGCCCGCGATCCCGCCGGTGGTGATCGACACGGATGTGGAGCATAATCAGGTGCGCATCCGCCCGCTGAAAGGAATTTTTGACGATGCGGATTGATATACTGACGCTGTTTCCCGATATGTGCGAGGCGGTGCTTTCGGAGAGTATCCTCAAGCGTGCGCGCGGCGCGGGTCTGATCGACATCTTCTGCTGCGACATCCGCCCCTATACGCTTGACAAGCATCACCGTGTCGACGACTCGCCGTACGGCGGCGGCTACGGTCTGGTGATGCAGGCGCAGCCGGTCTATGACTGCTTTGCCGCACTGTGCGCGGATCTGGGCGTTCGCCCGCATCTTGTCTATCTCTCGCCTGCCGGACAGGTGCTCACGCAGCAAAAGGTGCGCGAGCTGGCCGCTTTGCCGAATCTTGCGCTGCTTTGCGGGCACTACGAGGGCATGGACGAGCGCGTGATCGAGGAAATCGTCGACGAAGAGATCTCGATCGGCGACTACGTACTCACCGGGGGCGAACTGCCGGCGCTGGTGCTCGCGGACAGCATTGCCCGCATGCAGCCCGGCGTACTGGCTGCGGACGAGGCGTTCGAGAAAGAGAGCCACTACGCGTCCCTGCTCGAATATCCGCAGTATACCAAGCCGCCCGTCTGGCACGGGCGCTCCGTCCCGGAAATTCTCTTTACGGGACATCACGAAAACATTGACGCGTGGCAGCGCAGGCAGATGCTGCGCCGCACGCTCGAACGCCGTCCCGATCTGCTGGAAAAAGCGCAGCTGGACACGGCGGATATTCTGTATCTCTATACATTCCCTGCGGCGCGGGAGATGCCGTTTCTGTTTGAGCGGCTGACCGACTGCGCCGAACAATACGTTCTGACGCAAAAAAAAGTTTCTCCGACATCTTTGCAGCGCAAGCTGAAGACCGACTATGCGCTGTCTGTCCGTCTGCTGGACGCTTTGGAGAAGCGCGGCGTGGTTTCCGCCTACGAAAAGGGCAAGCCGCGCGATGTTTTTGCCAGACCTTTATAAGGAGAAACATACCTCCCCATGAAAACGAAAGTCAGTTACCGCACCTATGCGCAGATTCCCGATTTACAGACGGTCAAGGAGATCGTGCTGTACGGCGCCGAGCATGGCGCGGACAAAAAACAATATATGTTCCAGAACTTCGCGGGCGAGGTGGAGACCAAGACGTTCCGTCAGGTCTTTCATGACGTCCACGGTCTGGGTCAGATGCTGTACGGCAAAGGCTTGCGCGGCAAAAAAGTCGCCATCCTTTCGCTCAACAGCTACTATTGGATTGCGGCATATTACGCCGTGATCACCGGCAAAATGACGGTCATTCCGCTCGATCCGAAGCTGTGCGACGAGGATCTGACGGAGCTGATGGAACGCAGCGGCTGCGACGCAATCTTCTACAGCGGCGCATACGAATCCGCTGTCGCCATGATGCGCGCAGACGACAAGGTGCGTCTGACGGAATACATCCCGCTCGACGATTTCGACGCGCTGGTGCAGCAGGGACACGATCTGCTGAACGCCGGCGCCGAGGATTACATTGCAGACGAAGTGCTGCCGGGCGATCTGGCGTTCATCGTCTATACCTCCGGCACGACCGGCAAGAGCAAGGGCGTCATGCTCTCGCAGAACAACGTCGCTTCCGACGCGATCGCCGCCGTACGCGTGATGACCGGCGGTCACGCGATCGGCTTTTTGCCGCTGAACCACACCTTCTCATGGGTCGGCGCACTGTTCACCGGCTGCCTGCTGACCAACTGGGGCTATATCTGCCCGAGCATCAAGGATATCCAAAAGGATCTGACCACCTACAAGCCGCAGAATTTCTCCGCCGTTCCGCTGGTCGTCGAGACCATTTATGAGCGCATCTGGCGCACGGCGCAGAAGGGCGGCAAAGCCGATCTGCTGAAAAAAGGCCTGCGTATCAGCCGCACTCTGCGCAAAATCGGTATTGACGTGCGGCGCAAAATCTTCCGCCAGATCATCGACAACCTGGGCGGCAACCTGGAAATGATCGTCTGCGGCGGCGCGTATATGGACGAAAAATACGAACGCGGCATGTACGATTTCGGCATCCAGATCATCAACGGCTACGGCATCACAGAGTGCTCTCCCGCCGTCACCTGCAACCGTCTGGACAACTTCCGCTTCGGCAGCCTCGGCCTGCCGCTGCCGTGCAACGAGGTCATGATCCATAATCCCGATCCGGAAGGCGTGGGCGAAATCTACGTGCGCGGCTCCAACGTCATGCTCGGCTACTACGATGATCCCAAAGCCACCGAGGAAGCCTTCGACGGCGACTGGTTCAAGACCGGCGACTACGGCTATATGGATACGGACGGCTTTTTGTATTTCCGCGGCCGCAAGAAGAACCTGATCGTCCTCTCCAACGGCAAGAACGTCTCGCCGGAGGAGCTGGAGGACAAGCTGTCCACCATCCCCTATGTGCTGGAGGTGCTGGTCTACGAGGAAAACAAGAGCATCGTCGCGGAGTTTTTCCTCAACACGGCGGACTATCACGATGCGCCGCAGCAGCTTCGCGGCGACGTGGACGCGATCAACCGCAAGCTGCCGCTGTACAAGCAGGTCGGCAAAATCAAGGTGCGCGACACGGAATTTCCCAAGACCACCACGCTCAAAATCATCCGCAATTACGACAAAATGTAAGCCTTACCTTACCTTTCCCTGCCCCGCGGCAGGGTTTATTATTAGGGAAGCGCTGATTAAATCGGGGTGTGCGAGGGAACGAGAGATTTTTTCGGCAGATTGTACAAAAAATCTGCCGGCTTGCTGACGCAAGCCAAGGATTTTTGGTGCAATATGGCGGAAAAAGATCCATTCCTTCGTGCGCATCGGATTTAATCAGTGCTTCCTTAGGAGGAAGAACCATGAAACGAACAATTCTCAAAAAAATCCTGTCCGTTTTTCTGGCAATCGGCGCATTTTTCTCGTCCGTGATCGGCACACTGCGCACGGGCGACCCGACGTACGGCAAGAAGCAGATCGACCTGTCCGACTTCACGCTCGTCTGGCAGGATGAGTTCGACGGCGACAATCTTGACACAAGCAAGTGGGGCTTCGAGTGGTGGATCACCATGCGCAAAGGCGGCTACTGGCACGAGGACATGGTCTCGGTCAAGGACGGCGATCTGATCATCCGCACGGAATACAAAGACGAACCGCTCGAATACCGCTACAATTTCAAGTCCGATCCTTTTCATCCCTATCAGAGCGGCTACTACACCGGACAAATCGTAACGCGCGACAAGTACGAGCAGCTCTACGGCTACTTCGAGACGCGCTGCATCCTGCCCGCCGGATGCGGCCTGTGGAGCGCATTCTGGCTGATGAATGAAGGCGTATTCAACGTGGACGGCGACGGCCGCGACGGCACGGAAATTGACGTGTTCGAATCGTTCTACTACAAGGATTACGCGATCGGCCGCGATTACATCTCCTCCAACCTGCACTTTGACGGCTATAATGACGGGCATCAATATCATCACGTGGCCACACCGCTGATCCAGGGTGATCCGTACAAGGAGTACAACACGTACGGCGTCGAATGGAATCCGGACGAATACATTTTCTACATCAACGGCAAGGAGTATGCGCGCTCGTCCTTCGGCGGCGTATCGCAAAAGCCGGAGTACCTGCTGCTGTCGGTCGAGGTCGCCGGCGACAATGGCGTGCCGAGCTACAACCCGAAAGCGGGCTCCGGCGACATCCGCACGACGCCGTCCGAAAACTGGCCGGTCGACTTCCGCGTGGACTACGTGCGCTGCTACCAGTACAACGAACTGCTGTAGTCTTTACCGGCATCACAAAAAGCGGGAAAGGATGTTCGTAATTGTTTCTTAGTATCTCAAAAACTTTGATGAAGATGGGCGGCTTTCGTCTGCGCATCGGGCTGAACCTTAAAAAATGGTATACTTGGTTTATCCTTCTGTTTATCGGTTTGTTTTACGCCATGTACTATCTGATGCTCGCTGTATTATGGATTCTATACGGAATCGCATGGTGTTTGTATAAGCTTGGTGTTTGGTGGATTGCTCTGTTTAAAACGCTGCAAAAGGGCTGGCAAAAAGGTGCACTTGTCGGCGGTACAGCATTGCTCGTAGCGCTTATTGCTGTCATCGGCGGTTCAGCAGGCTCGAAACAAAATGCACCGGCTACATTATCTACGGAACCATCTGTCGAATCTGTCACATACGACAGCGCCTATGCCATGGCGCAGGATTTATTTGACGATGATTCGACGTCCGTCGTCTCCGCTTCTTCCGCTATTGCTGCGACAACCACGACGAAACAGACAACGACAACGGCGACAACTACAACAACATCTAAAACGACCACGACATCAACTACAACGAAACTAACAACTACGACCTCTACGACGAAAGCGGCAACAACCAACACGACAAAACCGACAACTACAACCTCTACGACAAAACCAACGACTACAACCACCACAACGAAACCGACAACAGAAAGAACCACGTCTCCCACCGTCGTGCATCAAACGTCCAGTTCTTATGTCCTGAATACCAATACAAAGCGCATTCATTATCCGAGTTGCTCCTCTGTCGACAAAATCCTCCCTGAAAATTATTCAGAAACAAATGACTATAACGCCGCAATTCAAGCCGGGTATAGACCTTGCGGAAACTGTCATCCGCAATAATGATGTATGCGCATGAAGAAGTTTAAAGCAAAGGTATTCCAAACAATCGAACCTGCCGAGAGTGGGGACATAATCAGTCGGATTTTTGACTTTCTGATTATTGGCCTTATCATAATCAACATTTGTATGGTAATTGCCGAAACGTTTACACTCCCGGCATCTGTACAAAGCGTGTTTTCTGTAATTGAGGTTATTTCTGTTGTAATCTTTACACTCGAATATACGCTGCGCGTTTGGACGGCCGATATGCTTCGACCGGACCTTTCCCCGGCCAAGGCACGTCTGCGCTATATCGTTTCGTTTATGGCGTTGATGGATTTGCTTGCCATTCTACCGTTCTATGTCCCATTCATTCTTCCTGTTGATCTGCGCGTGCTTCGTACGCTGCGCGTAACGCGCCTGCTGCGCCTTTTCAAGGTCAACCGCTATACGTCGGCGCTTTCCACGATTGGCCGTGTTTTTAAGAAAAAGGCCTCGCAGCTTATTGCGTCGATGTTTATCGTCAGCCTTCTGATGTTAATAGCGGCTGTTCTTATGTATAACATTGAGAATGCCGCACAGCCGAATGTTTTTCACAACGCATTCGATGCGCTTTGGTGGGCTGTTGCAACGCTGACAACAGTCGGATACGGTGATATATTCCCAATCACAGTGGGGGGCAAGATTTTAAGCAGTGTCATTGCCATCCTTGGTATTGGTCTTATTGCCGTTCCGACAGGTATTATTTCCGCCGGTTTCATGGAAACTATTGGTGAGACATCAACTGCGCCGCAAGACAGCAGTCCCGAAACACACGACGAAAAATGCCATTGCCCCTATTGCGGAAAGCGTTTGTAATCGTCGGCGCAGTGAACAAGTTAATACAGAAAACAACAGCAAAAAAAGCAATCCGTTTCCTTGTGCGGCAAGTGACGCCGTTTCGGGGGAACGGATTGCTTCGCTTCGCTCGCAAGGACATCGTTTTTTTGTTCGCTTGATTCATGTTTTGCCTGCGTTATTTTCGTTGCGGGTGCTTCGCACCCGTCGGGCGGTCATGCCCGCTCGTTCGGCACAATGCCGTTTCTGGCGTTGCATGCGCAAAAAATGAACTGTCATTGCGAGTCGCTTTAGCGACGAAGCAATCCGTTTCCCCTGTTCTTGTCGGAACTTTCTTCGGGGGGACGGATTGCTTCGCTTACGCTCGCAAGGACATCGTTTTTTGTTCGCTTGATTCATGTTTTGCCTGCGGTATTTTTACGTTTTTGCGGGTGCTTCGCACCTGTCGGGCGGTCATGCCCGCCCCTACGGTCACGCCGGGAATGCGCAGAGGCGAATGACGGCAATCGTTCCCGCAGAACTGCGCGGCGGAACGCATGGTTGCGTTCCCTACATGACGTCGAGGATACGTTTTCCGTAGGGGACGATGCCCACATCGTCCCGATGCATATAAAAATGCCGGTACACTGCCGTTTGTAGGGGCGGGCATGACCGCCCGTCCGTTCGGCACAATGCCGTTTCTGGCGTTGCATGCGCAAAAAATGAACTGTCATTGCGAGTCGCTTTAGCGACGAAGCAATCCGTTTCCCCTGTTCTTGTCTGAACGCTTTTCGGGGGGGGCGGATTGCTTCGCTTACGCTCGCAAGAACATCGTTTTTTGTTCGCTTGATTCATGTTTTGCCTGCGGTATTTTTACGTTTTTGCGGGTGCTTCGCCCCTGTCGGGCGGTCGGAATTGTGCGGTGATGACGGAGGGGATGGGGCGTCCTTCCTCAATTCATGTCGGTACACATGCAAGACAATAATCTTAATGCAATATTAAGAATTTAATCCTTTTGCACTATTGCATTGCCGGAACGGTTCTGCTATGATGAAGTTGCTTGACAGAATTCGTATTAAGGATGTGCATAAACCGCTATGACCAGAACGGACGCGCTTGCGCGCACGGACAACGGCACACGCATCAAAGTCTCGCCGCTGCCGGGACTTCTGTATTTTTACGTCCATTTCGTGACGGAAGTGATCTGCTTTTTCATGCTCGGACGTTACGGCGGCGACAGCCTGCGGCTTTGGTTCGTGCCGCTGCTGTACGATATGCTCGCGTTCATCCCGCAAAGTCTGATCGGCTACGTGTGCGACAAGCGGCCGCGGCTGCAGGTCGGCGTGCCGGGGTTGGCTCTCATGAGCGCGGCGCTGCTTGTGTGGAACACGGGTCTGTTCCGCTCGCCGATCCCGTCGCTCGTGATTCTGTGCCTGGGCAACGCGTGCACGCACGTCGCGGGCGCGGAGGTCACGCTGCGCACCGCGCGCGGCAAGCTCGGCCCGAGCGCCGTATTCGTTGCGGGCGGTTCGTTCGGCGTCATTTCCGGCACGCTCCTGGCCAACACTGCCCTCCCCTACTGGACGCTGATTCTCCTTGCGGCTACAGCCGTACCGTTCGTCCTGCTGGCGGAAGACGACCGCCGCAAAGCGGACGCCGAGCGCACAGTGCCGTGCGCGGATTTTGACTATAACTCTCTGAAAATTGCGGCGGTCTGGATTGTATTGCTGGCGACGTTCATCGTGATCGTGCGCGGCTATATGGGCTACGGCATCCCGACCGCGTGGAAAAAGACGACGTTCCAGACCGTGATGCTGTTCGTCATCATGGGCATCGGCAAGGGTGCGGGCGGTCTGATCGCCGACCGCATCGGCGTAAAAAAAACGGCCATGCTTTCCGCAGCGCTGGCGCTGCCATTCCTTCTGTGCGGCGACCAGCACATGCTCGTCTCGCTCGTCGGCGTGATGTTCTTCAGCATGACGATGTCCGTCACACTCGCGCTGCTGGTATCCGTGCTGCCGCGCACGCCGGGCCTTGCGTTCGGCCTGACGACGATCGGCCTTTTTCTCGGCACGGCGCCGATCTTCTTCTTCAAGTTTACCACCGTGCGCGCCAACGGCATCATGATTACCATTCTGACCGCTGTTTGTCTGCTGGCGCTGCAGGTAATGATACGAAAGGACGGGAAGCGCAATGCGTGAATTCCAATGGGTTGTCAGTGATTTTTTGCTGCAGCATCTGCGCGGCGAGCTGATCGTGACGCTGGCTGTACTGCTGGCCGTTCTGGCGGCAACCGCCGTCCTCGTCGCCGTCGAGCTGCGGCGGGATCGGAAGGATGACCATGCGGATCAATGACATTCCGCTGGTGATGCTGTACTGCCTGGGCAGCACGATTCTCATCGAGGGACTGCTGGCTTTCCTTGCCGGCATGCGCAAACGGGGCGACCAACTGATCGTCCTTCTGGTCAACGTGCTGACCAATCCCCTGCTCGTGTCGACCGGATATCTGATTCTGCTGCGGTTCGGCATGCGGGGCTACAACATCGCCACGGCCGTGATGGAGGTCGCGGTCGTGTTCGTCGAAGGTTTGATTTACAGGAAGTTCCTGCCCGACCGCAGGCATCCTGTACTGCTGTCGCTGTTTCTCAACGCCGGTTCGTTTCTGATCGGTCTGGGGTTAAATTATCTGATCTTTTAAGGAGGGATTCTCATGCGTATGCTTTTAGACGCCGCCATGCCCGCCAACCGGATAGAGGACGCGGTTTCCTCGTCCGGCATAATTCCGGTCGTGATTATTGCCGTTCTTCTTGCAGCAGCCGCAGTCATCGCACTGCTGCTGATCCGCCGGAAAAAGAAAAAAAGCAAAGCAGAGGATAATGACAAAGAAGAATAATCCGCGTTCATTGCTTACGGCGATCTATCAGGGCCGCTCCTGACTTTACCGACAATATAAAGAGGAGAATTACCATGAAAAAACTGCTTGCTTTCCTTCTGGCCGCGTGCATTTCGCTGTTTCTTGCCGTTCCGGCGTTTGCCGACGGCAGAGGTCCGGCTTTTACGAACTACGACGTGATCTGCACAAAGGATACACCGTACTATCAGGAGAACTGGGACAAAGACGGCGTCATGGAAAAGAAGGGGTCGTTCCCGTCCGGCACCGTTCTGACCGTTGAGTATGAGTATGAAAAAGACGGCGTTCTGTACGGGAATGTCAATATCGGGAACGACGAGGATTGGGAATGGGCGTATATCCGCATCGACGACGTGAACCTGAAGGATGACACCTATCTGCCGGAAAACGCGCAGAAGCTGTCCCGCCCGCACACGGTGCGTATAATCGCACACGGCGGCATTCCGATGTATGCCGGCCCCAACAAAAAATACAGCACCATCTTCACAATTCCGCGCGGGACGAAGCTGACGTATTTATACGGCAACGATGAGGAAACCTACTACCGCACCTGGGCGTATGTGACGTACCTGAACAAAAGCGGTTGGATCTATGTGTATGCGTACGATGCGGACAACGGACTTGTCGAGCTTCCCGATGCAGATGAGAAGGCTGAAATCTGGGCGATCAGCGGTGACGTAAAAATGTACAGCGGGTTTTCCTTTGGCAATATCGAGGACGAAATCAACGAAGACCGGATCGACACGAAAAGAAAAGAAGAACTGCACAGGGAGCCGGATCGTGTGATCGGCACGCTGGAAAACGGCAAAAAATATACATACCAATACAAGCATGCGCAGGATTACGGCACCTGGTATTATGTGACGGCCGGTCTGCGCAGAGGCTGGGTGTATCTGTCGGAAGATACCAGCCGCATCGCCGCAGAGACGACTGCCGACTATCGGGACAAATTTATGACGTATATGCCGCTGAAGCTCAAGCTGCACGAAGCCCCGAACGAAAAAGCATCCGCCGTAACAGTGACCGTTCCGAAAGACACGGTTCTGCGCCCGGATTACTACGCATACAACGACGGCGAAACCTACTTCTACATCACACTCGGTGAAACCAGCGGCTGGTACTCCGCGGAGAACGCATGGCAGAGCAGCGCATACAAAGTTGACGCCACCGACGACGGACGTCCCGACTACTGGGACAAAAACTACAGCGAAAAAGCGGCGCCGATCTACAGCGATATTCTTAAACGTGATAAGACAGTCGGCACGATTCCCGCAAACAGCCGCTTTACGCAGCTGTACAGCGGCGGTCATACAATCGAAAAGCCGGACGAGGAAGAGAATGAATGGTTCGGATTCTGCTACGTTGAGTATAACGGCGTGAAAGGATGGGTTCTGGACAACGATCTGAACGCGCCGTACGAAGACGAAGAGGAAACGACCGAAGAAGAGGAAGAGTATTCCGACTACGACGAGTGGGAAGAAGATTGGGAAGAGGACGATTGGACGGAAGACGAAGAATACGAGGAAGACGACGTCGTTGAATACGTGGAACCTGTCCAGCCGCGAAACAGCCTGAGCGCTGTGCAGATCGTGCTGATCTGCGTCGGCGGCGCCGTCGTGCTGGCGCTGACCGCCGCCGTCACACTCATCCTCATTCGCCGCAAACGCGGCGCAAAACCGTCCGCCGAACCGGAGGAAACGGAATCGGAAGCATCCGGGCAGACGGAATCCGCCGTCGAGGAAGCACCCGATGAAGATGCGCCGCCGACAGACGAAGCATAAACACATTTGACAAAACAAAAACGAGCGTGAAGCCGACAGCTTTGCGCTCGTTTTTTCGCTCTTCACGGATTTCCGTGCAGCGCAGAGATGGTATTGCGGAAAAGGACGGGCTCTCTGCTATCCGCCATCTGCTATCTGCCATCTTCTGCAATACTGCTTTTTCGTGAAAAACACGTTTCTTGCTTATTCCTTCTTTTTCAGCAGCAGCGCCGCCGCAATCGCCGCGGCGGTAACGGCTGCCGTACCTGCTGCCGCGCCGAGCAGAGCGTTCTTTTTGCCTTCCATCTCGTCGCCGTTGAAGAAATACCGCGTCTTCGTGGAGAGGTTCTCGCCGAACAGTTCAAAGTATGTGATCGTGTGCGTTTCAAATCCGGACGGATCGTCCTCGCGGAAATTGAATACACGCACGCCGCGTGTCTGCGGCAATCCGTAGGAGCGGAACGAAGCGCCGGGCGTAGCGATCATGCGCATGCCGTGCGCGACGCCGTCAAAGCCGTTGAGATGCAGATGGCCGGACACGACCGCGTCCACGTCGCCCGTCTCCAGCAGCACGGCGAGCTGTCCGCAGTCCGCCGGCAGAAAGTCGTTGTATTCGTAACCGAACCCCGTCGCATGGTCGGGATCGAGACGGCAGTACGAACCGTCGCGTTTGCGGATCGCGCCCGCGTCGCCTGCCGCACAGGGAATGAACAGCGCGCCCATTTCCGGCATGGGGATGTGCTGGAACATCAGCGAATGCACCGGCTCGCCGCCGTTCTGCGCACGCAGCGCAGCCGATGTTTTGCGGTACCAGTTGAGCGACTCCGGCTGCACACATGCATAGTCGCTGCCGTCCGCGCGCTCCCCCGCAGAATCCATCAGCCACAGGTTATAGACAATCCGCGCACCCGTGCGGTCATAGATCGGCACGTTGAACGTGTCGCACGGTACGGACGGATCTTCGTTCAGGCCAAAAAAATATTCGTATTTCGCCCACATATCCGCCTGCTCGCGCTTTGTGAGCGCGTTGCGGTCGTCGTGGTTACCATAGGTCATTGTAAAAGGAATGCCGCGCAGCTCGATCGGTTCGAGAATATGGCACAGCGACTGGCGGATGCGCCGTGTCGTGAATGCCTTGCTGCGGCGCGGATGCCATGTCCCGACCACCATGTCGTCCACATGATTGCCGAGGATATTGTCGCCGGTGAACACGATCAGATCCGGCTTCTCCGTATCGTAAATCCGATTGAGCATCCGAACCATCTCCGGACGCACAATGTGCATATCCTGCGCGTCGCTGATCTGCAATATCTTCAATGTCCCGTCCTCACGGAACCGGATCTTTCTGTCAATCTGCATATTGCTCAATCCTCCTGAAACACTTCGGCCGCGATCTTTGCCGCTTCCGCCGCGTCTTTGGCGTAGTAGTCCGCACCGATGCGGTCTGCGTCCGCCTGCGTGAGCACCGCGCCGCCGACCATCACGCGGCAGTCCGTCTCGCGCCGCAGCACTTCAATCGTGCGCTGCATGTTCGGCACGGTCGTCGTCATCAGCGCGCTCAGTCCCACCAGCCGGATGTGCTCGCGCTTGGCCGCGTCCAGAATCGCCTCGGGCGGCACGTCCTTGCCCATGTCGATCACGTCGTAGCCGTAGTTTTGCAGCAGCATCTTGACGATATTTTTGCCGATGTCGTGGATGTCTCCCTCGACCGTGGCAAGCAGGATCTTTTCACCCTGCGTCTGTCCGTCCGTGCTGCATGCGGCCAGCTCATCAAAGCCCTCCTTGGCCGCGCCAGCGGAAGCGATGAGCTGCGGCAGGAAAAAGATTCCCTTTTCAAACTTTTCGCCGACTTCGTCGAGCGCGGGAATCAGGTATCCGCCGATGATTTCCAGCGGCGATATAGCATGCAGCAGCGCGCGCACCTGCTCGCGCACACCGCCCTTCTGCCCCTGCAGAATCAGCGTGCGCAGATCGCTTTTCTTCGTTTCGGCCGGTGCGGCGGGCGCGTCCGTGTGCGAGGCGATAAACGCCGCCGACTGCACGTCCTCGCCGTGCAGCACGCGGAATGCGTCCACCGTGTCCATATATGCCTTTGACAGCGGATTCAAAATCGGCATATCCAGCCCCGCGCCGAGCGCCGCCGCAAGGAACGTGCGGTTCAGAAGTTCACGCGCCGGCAGACCGAAGGAAACGTTGCTCACGCCCAGCACCGTCTTGCAGCCGAGCCGCGTCTTGACCATCTCTACCGCACGGATCGTCTCCATGACCATGCGCTGGTTTGTCGATGCTGTTAAAACAAGGCAGTCTATAAAAACATTTTTGCGCGGGATGCCCATGTTTTCGGCGGCGCGCACAATCTTCTCCGCAATGGCAAAGCGCCCCTCGGCCGTTTCGGGAATCCCGTTTTCATCGAGCGTCAGTCCCACGACTGCCGCGCCGTATTTTTTGACAATCGGCAGCACCGCCGCCAGATTTTCCGCCTTGCCGTTCACAGAGTTGATGATCGGTTTGCCGCGGTAGCGCCGCGCCGCGTACTCAATCGCCTGCGGATCGGCGCTGTCGATCTGCAGCGGCAGATCGGTCACGGTCTGGATCTCGTCGATCATGCGCGAGAGCGTCGCCGCCTCGTCGATGTCCGGCAGACCGGCGTTCACGTCGAGCACCTCGGCGCCTGCCGCGCTTTGCGAGAGCGCTTCCTGCGTGACGTATTCCATGTCGCCGCTGCGCAGCGCTTCCTTGAGCTTTTTCTTGCCGGTCGGGTTGATGCGCTCGCCGATCACGGTCGTGTGTCCGTCAAGCACAATGCATTTCGACGCGCTCGATACCGCAGAGAGCGCGAACGGCGTGCGTGCCTTCGGCGAACGGCAGTCGATCTCCTGCCGCAGCAGGCGGATATAGTCGGGCGTCGTGCCGCAGCATCCGCCGACAGCCGTCACGCCCATATCGAGCATCTGCGCCACACTCGCGGCAAATGCTTCGGGTTTTACGTCATAGTATAACTGACCGTCGCGTGTGACGGGCAGTCCGGCGTTCGGCTGCACAAGTACAGGAACGGATGCGTACTGTAAAAACGTCTGCACAATCGGCAGCAGCATCTGCGGGCCGAGCGAGCAGTTCACGCCGACCGCGTCCGCGCCGAGATCCGACAGTGTGACGGCGGCCGACGCCGCGTCCGTGCCGAGGAACGTGCGTCCGTTCGCCTCGAACGACATCGTGACGAACACCGGCTTGTCGCACACCTCTTTGGCTGCCAGCAGCGCGGCTTTCGCTTCGAGCAGATCCGTCATCGTTTCGATCAGTATGATGTCCGCGCCGGCTTCTACGCCGATGGCGATTTCTTCACGGAACGCGTCAATGGCCGTCTCAACCGTACAGTCGCCCAAAGGCTCAAGCATTTTACCTGTGGAACCGACGTCCAGTCCGACGTATTTTGCGCCGCTTTGCTTTGCAATCCGCACCGCGCTTTCGATCACGTCGCGAAGCGGTGCGTCGCCCGCGTAGCGCAGACGGTTCGCGCCGAACGTATTGGCCGACACGACGTCCGCTCCGGCGTCCACGTATGCCTTGTGGATCGCCAGAACCGCGTCGGGATTGGTCAGGTTCAGCGTTTCCGGCAGCACGCCGCCGCGAAGCAAATCATGCATCATGGTGCCCATCGCGCCGTCCAGCAGCAGGAAAGAACGGGTCAGATCAATCATTGTGTATCACCCCAGCGTCACAAGATACGGCCGATGGTCGGACAGGACAACCGGCAGAATTTCGGCGCGCTGCACGGTGCAGTCCGCGCTCGTGAAAATATAGTCAATTTTTTTGCGCGGCACGTCTGAGGGAAAGCTCATTGCGCCCGCTGGCAGAAAGCTATCCGCGTCGCACATGCGTGCGCGGATCGGCCGCAGCACCGCATTGTCCGGCGTGACGTTGAAGTCGCCCATCAGAATGCAGCGTTCGTTTTCGATCAGCGGCAGTACCGTCTGCTGCGCGTACTGCTGCTCGTCGGGATTGAGACCGAAGTGCGTGACCAGCACGGTATAGTCCGCGATACGCGCGCGCAGCACCGCGCGCGGTTCATAGTATTCGGTTCCGGGACGCTCGTCGGGATATGGCACCGGAACGGTCTGCGGCTGTTCGATCGGAAAGCGCGAGACAACCGCATTGCCGAACGGGTTGACTTCATCGTCCATAAACGCCTTGGAAAACCAGCCGTTCCAGCCGAGGCGCTTTGCAAGCTCTTCGGTCTGCGAAACGTAATCCGCGCCGCGGTCGTAAACCTCGTTGAGTCCGACAATGTCCGCGCCGCTGCGGCGAATCAGCGCGGCAAACGCGTCGTAATCGATTTCGCCGCTCACAACGTTTTCAAAGTGCAGAACGTTGTAGCTCATCACGCGCAGCGTGCTCATCGAAGCCCCTCCATGATCTGCATGGCAATCTGCGGACGGTTCATCGTGTAGATGTGGATGCCGTCCGCGCCGCCGCGCTGCAGGTCGAGAATCTGCCGCACAGCGTATTCGATGCCTGCCTGTTTCAGACTTTCCGGATCGTTTTCATAGCGGTACAGGATGCGGATAATGTCCGCCGGAAGCGACGCGCCGCATGTAAAGATCATCCGCTCAATCTGCGCCTTGCTGAGGATCGGCATGATGCCGGGCGTGACCGGGATTGTGATGCCGGCCGCACGCGCCTTTTCGATGAAGCGGTAGAAGCATGCGTTGTCAAAAAACAACTGCGTCACAAGGAATGCCGCGCCTGCCTGCTGCTTTTCGTACAGATGCCGCAGATCCTCCGCAGGATCGGCGCACTCGATGTGTCCCTCCGGATAGCACGCGCCGCCGAGACAAAAGCCCTCCCCGCGCAGATTCTCCATAAGCTGCGACGCATACCGGAACACGCGCGCCTGCGCGCCGGGGATCACGTCGCCGCGCAGCGCGAGCACATTCTCCACGCCGTGCTCGTGCAGCCGCTGCACGTCCTCGCGCAGCATCTGCGCATCGGAATTGACGCACGTCAGATGCGCGCACGATTCTATGCCGTACTGCGTGCGGATGATACCCGCCAGCTCCGCCGTGCGTTCACGTCCGCCGGAACCGCCCGCCGAACAGGTCACACTGATGTAGTCCGGCCCGAGCGTCGACAGCGCGGAGAGCGTCTGATGAAACGACTCCGTCGACAGCTCGCCCTTCGGCGGAAAAATCTCAAAGGATACAGGTCTCTTCTGCTTGAAAATCTCAGCTATTTTCATGAGGATTCCTCCTTCTTTTTTGGCTTATCTTTCGGAAGTCCGACCGCTGCGGTCAGACAAAGCACCTCGCACGCGCCGCGGATACGCAGCATTTTGGCGCACTCGATCATCGTCGCGCCGGTTGTGCGCAGATCGTCGCACAGCAAAATGCGCTTGCCGCGGATCTGCGCCGGATCAACCGCCTCAAAAACGCCCAGCACGTTGCCGCTGCGTTCGCGCTTACCGAGCGTACGCTGGCGGGCGGTTTCATACAGCTTCTTCAGCGTCGGTTCCATCGGCAGCATCAGCTCGCGCGCCGTATACCGCGCCAGCAGTTCGCTCTGGTTGTAGCCGCGTTCACGCCTTTCACGGCGCGTCATGGGCACAAACGTCACCAGATCAATCGTCACGTCCGGGTACACCTGCCGCGCAAAGGCGGCCATCTCGCGGCCGAACATTTCGGCAGACTGCGGACTCGACCGAAACTTCATCCGGAATATGCCGCGGCTGATCCCGCCGGTATAGTAGAACGGCGCGGCAAAGGCCGCCGCATACGGACTGTGGTGCTTTTCACAGGTACACTCGCGCTTGCCGCTGCCGCAGCAAAAGCAGATCGGCTGCGGCACACGCGGCAGATCCTGCATACACCTGCCGCAGATCTCTGTCTGCGGCTCGACCAAATCGCCGCACAGCGCGCAGCGCCGCGGATAGAATGCGAAGCGCACACGGCGCAGCACGTCAGAAAGCGATCTGTTCATCGTTTCGTAAAAACGCCCGCAGCGCGGAATAACGGCGCGCTTTGCGGTCGTTTTGCGTCATCTCGCGTACCGTGGCAACGTCGCCGACCAGAATCAGAATCTGCTTGGCGCGTGTCACGGCGGTATATAAAAGATTGCGGTACATGAGCTGCGGCACGATTCCCGCAACCGGAACGATCACGGCAGGAAACTCGCTGCCCTGGCTCTTGTGCACCGTAATGGCGTAAGCCAGTTCCAGATCCTGCGCATTTTCGAGGGAATATACGGCGCTGCGTCCGTCGAACACGACTTCCATCTCGCCCGCGCCCAGGTCAATCCACGTCAGCACGCCGATGTCGCCGTTATAGACGCCGACGCCCTCCTCCGAACCGCGCGTCCAGAGAATGTCGTAATTGTTGCGAATCTGCATCACCTTGTCACCCACGCGCAGCGTCGTCCCTTTGACCACAATCTCGTTCTTTTGCGGCGAGGGCGGATTGAGCATGGACTGCAGCGTCTTGTTCAGCTGCACCGAGCCGGTCTGTCCCTTGCGCGAGGGACAAAGCACCTGAATATCCTCTGTCGGGGAGAACCCGTAGGCGCGCGGCAGACGCTCGGTATACAGATCGCAGATCGTTGTCGCCGCCGCACGCGGCGTGCGCTCCATAAAGAAGAAGTCTTTGTTCCGGCACGAAAGCTCCGGCATTTCACCGCGCACGATACGGTGCGCGTTCGTCACGATCAGGCTCTCCTGCGCCTGACGGAAAATCTCGGTGAGCGTCACCACCGGCAGCATGCACGACCCGATCAGGTCGTGCAGGACGTTGCCGGCACCGACAGGCGGGAGCTGGTCGGCGTCGCCGACCATCACCAGCCGGCATCCGAGCGGCAGCGCCTTCAAGAGGCTGGAAAACACGTAGATATCCACCATCGACAGCTCGTCCACGATGACCGCGGACGCATCGATGGGATTGCGCTCGTTGCGCTGGAACCGCGGGTGATCGCTCTCGTCCCACTCCACCTCTAAAAGGCGGTGCAGCGTCTTCGCCTCGCGCCCGGTCAGCTCGCTCATGCGCTTGGCGGCGCGTCCGGTCGGCGCGGCAAGCGCAACGTCGAGCCCCTGCTCCTCGTACAGGCGCAGTATGCCGCGCAGCGCGGTCGTTTTGCCCGTGCCCGGGCCGCCGGTCAGGATCAGCAGTCCGCGTTCGGACGCGATGCGGATCGCCTCGCGCTGCAGGTCGGCATAGACGACGCCCTCCTGCTGCTCGGCAATGCGGATTTCCTCCGGCAGCGTGCTGCGTCCCGCAGGCGGAAACCGCAGCTTCATCAATATATGGTCGGCGGCGCTGCGCTCCGCCTCGTGCACACGCGGCAGAAACACAAACTCCGTCCCGTCAAATTCTTCACGTATCAGACGCCCGCACGCAATCAGCGCGTCCATCGCGTCGCTCAGGACATCCTCGCTGTATCCGAGCAGATCGCCGCACGGCGCATAGAGCTTTTTGCGCGGCAGACAAGTGTGTCCATTGCGCAGATTGTGGCGCACGGCATGGACGATTCCCGCCATGGCGCGCAGTTTTTCGTCGGGCTTGTCCTGCATGGCGGCGGCAACCGCGTCCGCGCGCTCGAAAGAGATACCGATTTCCTCATCGCACAGGCAGTACGGATTGTCCGTCACGCGCTCCACGGCGTTCGGCCCGAAAGCGCGGAACACGCGGATGCACTCCGATGCGCTCATGCCGAACCGCTCGAGCGCAATCATCACCTCGCGCACGGCAAACTGCTCGCGGAAACGCTGGCAGATTTCCATCGCCTTGGCCGCCGAAATGCCTTTCACGCGCGAAAGACGCTCCGGAGAATTCTCCAGAACGTCAAAAGCCTCTTCCCCGAACATTTCCACAATCTTCAGCGCCGTTGCAGGGCCGATCCCCTTGATGACGCCGCTGGACAGATAGTGCAGCAGATCCGCCGCCGTCGAGGGCATCTTGCGCTCGCACAGCTCGGCGCGGAACTGCCGGCCGAAGGACGCGTGCATATCCCACCGGCCGAGAAGCCGCAGCTCCTCGCCGGGCGCAACGGCGGGCAGAATCCCCACGACGGTCTCCAGCTCGCCCTGTACGTTCAGCGCCAGAACGGTGAAACCGTTTTCCTCGTTGCGGAAGGTGACGTCCTCTACACTGCCGCGCAATTCCGTTTTTTCTTCCTGCGGATAGGCCATATTCGTTACGGTTCCTTTTGTAGTTTTTCCAGCAGCGCGGGAAGCGTTTCCGGCGTGCTGTAGTAAAGATTCTTTGTGCAGCGGCAAAACCGCTCGCACTCGCCGCGCTGCTGCGGGCACAGGCCGACGTCCAGCGCGATCACCGCGCACTGGCGCCCTTCGCCCAAAAGCTGCGCGCGCAGACACTGCGCATACAGCCTGTCGGCCGCAAAGCGCTGCCCGCACACCGGCAGGATCACCGCATACCGCTCGCCGCGCCGCACACGCAGCAGCCGCAGGCACAGATAATATGCCCCTGCCAGAATCCCGAAAAAAGTTACGATCAGGAGCAGTACGCTCCAAATCGCGCTCGCTGTTTCCATCACGCTCACCCACTGTCAGCGTATGCCGACGTGCGCGCTTGCGTTACATGTTCGGCGGATGTGTCAGGCTTTTGCCTCGATCGCCTTGTCAAACAGCGGCAGCAGGCCGTAGTTGTCCGGCGTATGGGGCGGGAGCTGGTACAGACAGTGGCCGGGAAATTCGTTGCCCTCGACGAGCACCGGGCCGTCCGGCGTGACGGCGACGTCCCAGCCGACGTAGCCGACCTGCGGCACCTCAAGCGCCGCCTTTTTGACCAGCGATACGCACTGCGCCCACATCGGAATCGGATAGCCGACAAAGGGCGTGCCCGTGATCGGGTGCTTTTCGTAGGTGTTGTTGTGCTGGTCGACGCAGACGTATTGAAGGCAGCCCTTTTCAATGTCGATGCGCGTCATCATGCCGCCGTTCAGGAAGTTGTCGACGCGTCCGCCGTTGCCGATGCGGCAGATCGCCAGCACCAGCGTCACGGCCTTGCCGTTGTTGAGCGTGACCATACGCAGCGTGTTGATGCTGTCCGGATGCAGCGCAGCCATATCCGGATGCTGCACAATCACGTCCTCCAGAACGCCCGTGCCGATGGATTGCAGGTATGTGTAAAACTTTGCATAGTCGTCGTAGTCCGCGGGGTGCAGCATCTGCACGCCCTTGCCGCACATACCGTCGCGCGGTTTGGCGACGATCTCTGTCTTGCCGCGGCAGAACGCACGCAGCGCTTCGGCCGCCTCGTTCAGGTCAAATCCGTCCTCGTCCGGCAGCGCAATACGCATCCAGCCGCGTCCGAGATACGCCGAAAAAACGGTATTGAACTCGTCCTTGTTGACAAAGATGTGGCGGTACGCCGCGTCATTGAACCGCGCAACAAGACGGTCGTTCACGCCGCGTGTGACGTATGTTTTGCGCTGTTTTGCGTTTGCGCGCTCCATGTTGAACAGCTCGTAATCCGTATAGCCCGCCTGATAGCGCACGCCGCACCAGATCATGTCCAGCATGACCAGACCCTTCGGCTTGCCGCTGCGCTCAGCGACCGTCCGCGCAAGCTCGCCCATCGAGCCGAAATTCATTTTTTTCACACGCGAAAGGATGTATTTGACTTTGCCCATATCTCTGTCCTTCACTCTAATATCTAAAATCTACCATCTAATATCTAAATGATGAGCAGACCTGTAAGCCGGGTTCTGTCGTTGAAGACGGTCATCTTTCTACGCCGTCCGTTGCCGAACGGCTCTCGCCATCCTTCGGGGAACTGCGCCGAGCAAGCGTCTGCCCCTGTCGATGTTGCTCCGGATAGGGT
>JAFSYM010000117.1 GCA_017450005.1 Clostridia bacterium | reverse complement strand
GGGATTGTGTCCTGTCGAAAGACTTGTATTAGCAACATTCCGGACAAACAGCAAACAACCCCTCAGGCGCTTTGCGCCAGCTCCCCTTACACAGGGGAGCCAAAAGAAGCTCGCCAACAAGTTAAAACAGATTGCCAAATTCCGCTTTGCAGAAAACGTAAAAAACGCGCGCCCGTTCCGCAGAAGGAACGGGCGCGGTTTTCAAAATGAAGAAAGGAGAAAAAATCAGAAAAGACCGTTGAAGAAATCATCGTTGAAGAAGTCGTAGGGATTGATCGCAGACTGCGTTGTCGTTTCCTTTTCGGCTTCCTTCTTTTCCTCTACCAGCGTAGCGGTTACAGTGAATTCGCGCGTCTGGTAGTTGTTGTCCACGCGGCAGAGCGTCAGCGTCAGCTTGTCGCCGACCTTGCCGTTTTCAATCTTGCTCAGCAGCACCTCGGGCTTGGTCAGCTCCTCGCCGTTGACCTTGATGATCATGTCGTACGGACGCACCTCGGTGTTTGCCAGGGAGCTGTCGTCGCTCACTTCCGTGATGATCAGCGAACCGGACGGCAGACCCTTGATCTTAATGAGCATGCCGTACTGCTGATAGTTGACTGCCTCCGCGTAGGTGATGCCCAGCTTCGGACGATCCTTGATGTAGCCGTAAGTCGCCAGATTGTTGACGATCGGCTGCGCGGATTTGATCGGGATGGAGAAGCCCATGCCCTCATAGCTGGTGCTCATGATCTTCTGGGAGTTGATGCCCACGACCTGGCCGTACTGGTTGACAAGCGCGCCGCCGGAGTTGCCGGGGTTGATGGCCGCCGTGTGCTGGATGCAGATCATGGTGTATGTGCTCTTGACCGAGCGGTCGATCGCGGAGACGATGCCGTCGGTGAAGGAGCCGAAGAATTCCGTGCCGCCGGGATTGCCGATGGCATAGACGGGATCGCCGACCTGCAGCTTGGACGAGTCGCCGAACTCTGCGAGCTCGAGCCCTGTCTTTTTGATGCGCAGCACGCCCAGATCCGTCTTGGCATCCAGACCGACCAGCTCGGCGTCATACGTCGTGCTGTCCTCGGTCTGCACACTGTAGGTCAGACCGCTGCCGTTGATCACGTGCGCGCAGGTGATAATATAGGTGTAGGTATGGGAAGAGTCTTCTTTCCACAGAACGCCCGAGCCTTCGCTCGCCACACCGCTGGACGTCTTGGAGTAGACCAGGATACCGACCGACCACGGACGTACCTTTGCGGCGATCTGTGTGGGCGTGAGAACCGCGCCGGATGAAGCCGCGTTGTCGGATGCAGGCGAAGCCTTGGTTTCCAGTTCCGGAGCGCCGACCTGTGCGGTAGCAGCAGTATTGTCTGTGCCGCCGGATACCTCGATGCGTTTGTGTCTGCCGCCGATCATCGTGCCCACACCGAACATCACGCCGGCGAGTACGATCAACGCAATCACGGTAAAGAACACTTTCAGGCCTTTACCGGATTTTTTCTGCGGCGCGCGAGGTGCGGATGCGCCGGAATACGCAGGCGCTGTGTAGCCGGGCGCACCGTAGGCAGTGCCCTGCGTGCCGTAAGGCGGAACAGGAGGCGCTCCGGCGCTGCTGCGGCCGTAGGGCGGCACAGTGCTGCCTTGCGTACCGTAGGGCGGGACGCCGGAGGCCGTGTGATACGTCGAGTATCCGCCGGCGGGCGAGGTGTAGTCCTGCTGCACGCGTTCGGCACGGACAGTCGGTTCCGCTTCGGGTGCAGCCGGCTGCGCTTCAGACTGCGGCTGCGGTATGCCCTGCGCGGAACCGAACACGGTCTTATCAAAAATCGAACCGGTCGATTCCTGCCCGGAGACATCCGCCGTGCCCGCAGCTTCCGGCTGCGGGTCGAAATTGTTCTGTGTGTTGCTGCTGAACACGTCGTCGTATTCGCTTGTCATATATACCACAATCCTTTCTCTTGATCGTTGGCTTTATTATACAAGATAATTATTACGAATGTTTAAACGCTTCGTGAAAAGAAATTGAAAAGCTTGTTACTGTTTTTCTTCCTGCAGCGGCAGCCAGAAGGAGAACTCCGTGTACTGGTTTTCCACGCTGGACGCTTTGATCGCACCGCCGTGCATTTCGACGATACTCTTGACGATATACAGGCCGAGACCTGCGCCCTTGACGTCGAAGCTGCGGGATTTGTCGACCTTGTAGAACTGGTCGAAGACGCGGTCGATCTCTTCGGAAGAGATGCCCTTGCCGCTGTTGCGGATGCTGATATAGACTTTCTGCATGTCGTGCACCACGTCGAAGTGGATTTCGCCGCCTTCGGGCGTGAACTTGACTGCGTTGTCAATCAGGTTATAGACAACCTGCGTGAGCATATCCCGGTCGCCGGAGATGATTGTGCTTTCCATGCTTTCAAGGCCGGTGATGGAGAACTGCTTCTGCTCAATCACCTGCTCGAAGCCGAGCATCGTGCGGAAGATCATGTCGCAGATATCGAATTCCGCGCGATTGAGCGAGAGCTTGCCCGCCTCAATTTTGGACAGATTAAGCATCGAAACGACCAGACGCGACAGACGCTTGACCTCGTCCGAGACGATCTGCAGGTAGTGCGACTGCTTGTCCGGCGGAATGGTGCCGTCGAGGATGCCGTCGATGAAACCGCCGATCGTCGTCATCGGCGTTTTGAGCTCGTGAGAAACATTGGCGACGAAACTGCGCCGCGCGGATTCGAGCGAGGCGAGATCGCGTGCCATAGAGTTGAACGCACCGGCAAGATCCGCCATTTCGTTGCGCCCGTCGACATGCACGCGCATGCTGAAATCGCCTGCCGCATAGCGTTTGGTGGCCTCCGCCATCTGGCGAAGCGGCTTCGTCATTTCATACGTCATGACGTATACGGCAATCAGCGCAACGACCAGCGTGATCAGCGAGGAGATGCCGAACATGCGCAGCACCGCGAGCACATACGGCCGCAGACTCTCGGTGACCGGCTGGATGCCGACTATGTAGGCGGCATTCTTACCGTCGAGTGTGACGGCAGCGGCGTATGTAAAATTCTTTTCGGTCAGCACGCCGTCAAGCGTGGTAATGGCGGCGTAGCTGTGATCGGTCTGCAATGTCTGCAGCACATTCTGCGGGAGGTGAATATGACTGTGGATGATGCACTCGCCCGTGTACAGCGCCATATCGCTGCGGCGCATGTGTTGGCAGTAGATGACCTCGCCGCTTTCGTTGCAGATGAAGAAATCCGCCTTGATAGATTCGGATGCGGTAATCAGATCGCTGCAGATCATCAGCGCCGTATTGGTCGGGTACTGCTTGGCGTATTCCGAACCGACCATCTGCGCAACGGAAACGGACAGGCGCTGTGCATTGTCGCGCAGCAGGTCCGTTTTCTCGTCGCGGAAGTAGTCGCGCGCAAAGATGATGAGCGAGCCGCCCAGCACCGTGAAGGATATGAGGATCACCAGAAAGATGATCGTAAAATACTCCTTGAACAGTCCGGAAGACTGTTTTCTGAATTTGAAGGCCATGCCGATCAGTCTCTCGTCTCGAATTTATACCCGACGCTCCAGACCGTCTCCAGACTCCACTTTTCGGAGACGCCCTTGAGCTTCTCGCGCAGACGCTTGATGTGCACGTCCACCGTGCGCGAGGAATCGCCGTAGTAGTCGAAGCCCCACACCGCGTCGAGAAGCTGGTCGCGCGTGAACACGCGGTTCGGATTGCTGGCCAGATAGTAGATCAGCTCCAGCTCTTTTGGCGGCGTGTCGACCTTGACGCCGCGCACGCGCATTTCGTAGTTGGTCAGGTTGATCACCAGATCCTCGTAGCGTACCTCTTTGATGTCTTTGCCGGCGGCGGAACCGCTTCTGCGCAGTACCGCCTTGACGCGCGCGACGATCTCCTTGGATTCAAAGGGCTTGGTTACATAGTCGTCCGCGCCCAGCTCCAGACCGAGCACCTTGTCAAACGTTTCGCTCTTGGCTGTGAGCATGATAATCGGCTTGTCGGATGTTTTGCGGATTTCGCGGCAGACCTGCCAGCCGTCGAGACCGGGCAGCATGATGTCCAGCAGCACCAAATCGGGTTCCGACTCGCGGAAACTCTGCAGCGCGGACTGGCCGTCATGCACGATGGTCGTCGTATAGCCGTCCTTTTCCAGATACAGCCGCAGCAGTTCGCAGATGTTGGTATCGTCGTCGACAATGAGTATTTTTTCGGCTGCCATAAGGAATCCTCCTCTTTTTGTTTTCTCTCATTATAGGAGCACGAATTAAACAGGATGTAATAGAAATATGACGAATATGTAAATTATTTGCAGAATTTAAAGGATGTGCGGGAAGTGTAAACTTCGCCGGCTTTGTACAGGCAGGACGGGAATTCGGGACGGTTCGGCGTGTCGGGATAGTACTGTGTTTCCAGACAGAAGCCGGCATGCTTGCCCATCGGTAGACCTTTCTTGCCCGCGTTGCCGCTCAGGAAGTTGCCGGTATAGAGCTGTACGCCCGGCAGATCTGTGAACATCTGCATCCGGATGCCGCTGGCCGGACAGTATGCTTCGGCTGCCGCGCCGTCGCCCGTGTCCAGGCAGTAATTATGGTCGTAGCCGCGGCACTGCAGAAGCTGTGCGTCTTCTGCGCCGATGTCGCGTCCGATCGGCTTGGCCTTGCGGAAATCGAACGCCGTGTCCGTAACGTCGCGCACTTCGCCCGTCGGAATGCTGCGCTCGTCCGTCGGCAGATAGTGCGATGCACGCAGCGTCAGTTCTGTGGACAGAATATCGCCGCCGTCAAAACCGGCGAGATTGAAGTAGGCGTGGTTGGTCAGGTTGATAAAGCTGTCTGCCGTGCAGCGCGCTTTATAGTCGAGAATCAGCTCGTTTTCGTCGGTGAGCGTGTACACGACCGTCGTTTCCATTTCGCCGGGGAATCCTTCGGCACCGTCCGCGCTCACATACCGCAGCTCGACGGCATTTTCCGACAGCACGCACGCATCCCACACGGCGCGGGAGAATTCGCCGCCGCCGTGCAGACAGGTGACGCCCTTTTCGTTGCGCGTCACGTCGTACGTTTTGCTGCCGATCGAAAACCGACCGTCCGCAATACGGTTGCAGTAGCGGCCGACGAGCAGACCCTGATAGTTGCAGCGCGTCTCAAAGCCGTCTATGTCGTCAAAGCCGATCACAACATCGCGCATTTTGCCGTTCTTGTCCGGCACATACAGCGCCTGCAGTGCGCCGCCGTAGGTCAGAATCACGGCGCGCATGCCGTTTGCATTGGCGATTGTATAGGAATAAACGTCCGTTCCGCCGGCAGTTGTGCCGAACAGTTTCTTTTCAATGCTCATGGTATTTCTCCTTATGCCTCATAGAATGCTTTGAATGCGCGGTAGGCCATATACACGTCCAGCTTTGAGACGACCTCGAACGGCGCGTGCATCGACAGCACCGGAACGCCGACATCGACCACGTCCACATCGAGCTTGGCCACGTATTTGGCGACGGTGCCGCCGCCGCCCGCGTCGACTGCGCCCAGTTCGCCCTGCTGCCAGACAACATGCGCATTGTCAAGAATCTGCCGCACGAAGCTCATATATTCCGCAGAAGCGTCGGACGTGCCGCTCTTGCCGCGCGCACCCGTGTATTTGGTGATGACGACGCCGCGGTTGAGGTACGACGCGTTCTTCTTCTCCTGCACGCCGGGAAACGTCGGATCAAACGCCGCGTTTACGTCGGCGGACAGGCACTTGGAGTTGCGCAGCACTTCGTAACCGGCGCATCCGGCTGCTGCCGCGAGATCGTAGAGGAAATACGCCATGTAGGACGAGTTCAGGCCGGTGTTGCCGTCGCTGCCCGTCTCCTCCTTGTCGGTGAGCACCGTCACGCAGGTGTATTCCGGGTTCTGCACGTCAAACGCCGCCATCGCGGACGGATAGGCGCATACGCGGTCGTCGTGGCCGTAACCGCCGATCATGCTGCGGTCGAAGCCGATGTCACACACCGGCATGGCCGGTACGACCTCCAGCTCGGCGGAAAGGAAATCCTTTTCCGTCATGCCGTACTTTTCATGCAGAAGATGCAGAATATTCAGTTTCACCATTTCGCTGCCGCTGTCGGTGCAGAAGGGACGGCTGCCGACAAGCACGTTCAGCTCCTCGCCTCTGATGCCGTCTTCGAGCGTGCGCTTTTCCTGTTCACGCGCCAGATGCGGCAGCAGGTCGGTGATGACAAACTTCGGTTCTCCTTCTTTTTCACCGAGCGAAACCGTCGCGCAGGAACCGTCCTTCAGATAGACGACGCCGTGCAGCGACAGCGGAATCGCCGTCCATTGATATTTCTTGATGCCGCCGTAGTAGTGCGTCTTGAACAGCGCCAGTTCCTCGTCCTCGTACAGCGGGCTGGGTTTGAGATCCAGACGCGGTGAGTCGATGTGCGCCGCGGCGATGCGCACGCCCTCGCACACGGACTTTTTGCCGAAAACAGCAAGGATGATCGCCTTGCCGCGGTTGACAAAGTAGACCTTGTCGCCGGGCGCATAGCTCTTTGTGCGGTCAAAGGGAACGAAGCCGCGCGCCTCGGCGGCTTTCTGCATGAACGCGGTGACCTCGCGCTCTGTCTTGCAGTCGTTCAGAAACTGCATGTAGCCCGCGCAGAAATCGTCTGCCGCCTGTACCTCGCTCTCGTCGATCTGCTTCATGGCATGTGCGGGCGCATATTTCAGCTCGTCGGCCAGCAGTTCCGCTTTTGTCTTTTCACTCATGGTTAATTCCTCCGTTTATAGATAAAGAATTTTTTGCATACAGATTTTGATAGATACGCATTGCCCGATCGACCTTTCGCACATAGTGCGCGGTGTCCGGAAAGGGGATCGTCTGCAGGGTGTGCCCGTCGGGGGAGAGCGATTCGTCCTGCAGCCAGCGGTCGACCTGACCGAGTCCGGCATGGTATGCGGCCAGCGCCGTGCGCGTGTCGCCGAACTGCTCGCAGAGCAGATGCAGCAGATACGTCCCGAAGCGGATTGACGTGTCGGGATCGTACAGTGCGGTAAAGTCCGCGGTTTCGTTCATGCGCATACACAGCCACTCGAACGTTTCGGGCATGATCTGCATCAGTCCCGCTGCGCCGACTTCCGAATTGGCGTCCGTGCGGAAAGAGCTTTCCGTGCGCATTACGGCATAGATCAGGTTCTCGTCCACGCCGTACTGCGCGCTGTATTTTTCCACGCTTTCGGCATATTTATGCGGGTAGAGCGTGCGCATGACCGTGCGCGAACAGACCGCGCCGGTGAGGCACAGAATCAGGGCAAGCGTAATGGCAATCGTCGCTTTTTTCATACAGGTATTCTTTCCAGCAGCTTTTGCAGCTCTGCTTCGGGGTCATAGGGCGCAAATCCGTGCAGAACGACGTCTGCGCGGTCGGTATAGAACGCATCGTCAGGCTGCGCGCGCATGCGCGTTTCGGCTTGCTCGGCGGTCAGACCGTCGCGCTGCATGATGCGCGCCAGGCGCACCTCGCGCGGTGCGAGCGCGACTGCGACCAGATCACACCTGTCGGCGATTCCGCTTTCGATCAGCGCCGCTGCGTCAATGACCGCAGCGGGGCAGTCCGCTTGCCGTGCGATCTCGTCAAACAGAACCTGCTCGATTGCGGGATGCATCAGCGCGTTCAGCGTACGCACGTTTTCCGGCGTCGAGAACGCACGCTTTGCGGTCAGCGCGCGGTCAAGCGCGCCGTCCGGCGTGAGAATATCCGCGCCGAACGCATCCGCCAGCCGCGCAAGCAGAGGAGAACCCGGCCGCACGACCGCACGCGCTGCGGTATCGCCGTCCGCAACATAGAAACCGCGCGTGCGCAGCATCGCGGCAAAAGTCGTTTTTCCGGAACCGGTCGGTCCGGTCAGTCCGATGATGTACATAGTCTGTCAGTCAAAGCAGCGGCGGATCACGTCAATGATGCGCGACTGCTGTTCGGGCGTCATTTTGTTGTCCGACGGCAGGCAGAGTCCGCGGCGGAAAATATCCGCGCTGACGTCCGCGCCGTCCGCGGCGGCAACGAAGCCGTGGCCGCGATAGATCGGCTGGCAGTGCATCGGCTTCCAGATCGGACGACCCTCGGCGTTCAGCAGCGTGAGCGCGTCGAGGATTTCATGCGGGCAGGATTTGCCGCGTTCGGGCGTATAGTCGTAGTCGAGGTCGCCGCGGTGCATACTGCACATAGCGTCCTCGTCAATCAGCAGACAGCTCAGCCAGTAGTTCGGCACGCTGTTCTGCGTATCGTACGGGTTCATGGATACGGGCAGACCGCGAAGACCCTCGCGGTAGCGCATGTATATGGCGCGCTTCTGGGCGATGTGTTCCTCCAGATACGGCATCTGTCCGCGCACGACGCCCGCAATCACGTTGCTCATGCGGTAGTTGTAGCCCATCTCCGAGTGCTGGTACCACGGCGCGGCGTCGCGGCTCTGGGTGCTCCATTTGCGCACCTTGTCCGCATCCGCGCGGCTGTCGGTCAGGAACATGCCGCCGGCGCTGCCGGTGATGATCTTGTTGCCGTTGAAGCTGATGACGCAGTAGTCGCCGAACGAGCCGGTCTGCCTGCCCTTGTAGGTCGCGCCGAAGCTCTCGGCCGCATCCTCCACGATCAGCGCGCCGTGCGCATCCGCCACCGCGCGCAGTTCGTCCGCCTTGGCGGGCGTGCCGTACAGATGTGCCGCCACAATCAGCTTCACGTCCGGATACAGCGCAAACGCGCGTTCGAGCGCGGCGGGACACATGTTCCACGTGTCCGGTTCGGTGTCAATGAAAACTGCCTCGCCGCCTTCGTAGGCGACGGGATTGACCGTGGCGTCAAACGTCATATCGGAGCAGAACACCTTGTGTCCGGCGAGCGTGCCCGTGCCCGTTTGCGGTGCGCCGTACAGACGCTCGCCCGCAAGACGGATCGCCAGATGCAGCGCCGCCGTGCCGCAGCCGAGACCCACAGCATACCGCACGCCGATCTTTTCGGCGGCCAGACGCTCGACCTCGTCGATATTCTTTCCGACGGTGGACATCCAGTTTGTCTCGAATGCCTCGGTCATATAGCGCAGCTCGTCGCCGTGCATGGTGGGCGAGCTGAGATAGATTTTGCCGGCAAAAGGGGTTACGCTGTTTTTGTCAAGCAACATTCCGTTTTCCTCCGTTTTCCTGATTATCCAGATCGACCTGTATCCTGCCGCGTGCGGCTCCCTGGGTTTCGAGAATGATCCAGACCGATTGCCCGTTTTTGATTTCGTCGCCGTACCATTCGGCCGGCTCGCCTGCCTGTACGGTGGTCAAAAGCTGCTTTTCACCCATGCTGTCGCCGTAAACGCGGATCGAACCTTCTTCCAACTGCGCCGCAACGTGCAGCGTGCACGCGCTGTCCCTGCCGGCTTTGAGCTTGTGTACGTAAGTGCCGTCCAGGCTCTCAAAGCTGAGCTTGCATTGCGTCTTTGTTTCTTCCTGTACAAACAGGAACGCTTTGTAATGGCTGGCGTATGCGCTGCACGCAGAGAGCAGACACAGCAGCGCGAGCACCGAAATGATGCAGAGAATGCGTCGGATCATAGCGTTTCCTCCGTATTGACGACCTGAAACGCGGCGGCGCGCAGCAGCCGGTTGAGCACCGCCAGATCCACGCCCGTTTCGCCCGGGCAGTGTATCAGCACGGTGCGGCAGCCGTCTGCGTCCGCGTCCCGCAGCGCGCGAAAGATGCGCTGCGCGTGCGTGCGCCCGTCTGTCGGCGCGCCGAGCGAAACCGTGCGGCAGCCAAAGGCGTTTTCCTCGCCGTCGAAGCAGAGGATCAGCGTTTCGTCCTGCCGATAGCGCCGCGCATAGGCGGCAAAGCGCTCCGTGCTGCCCCGTACCAATTTTACGTCTGCATCCGGTGCATAATGCTTGTATTTCATGCCGGGTGAGGAGGGTTTTTCGTTCGCGTCCAGTTCACCCAGGACGGCTTTGTCCACGTCGACCTCGCCCAGAACATCGCGCAGATCTTCGAGCGTAATGCCGCCCGGGCGCAGCAGGCGCGGTTTTGCGCCGCAAAGCGTGACGACCGTCGACTCCACCCCCACGGTGCAGTCGCCGCCGTCGACGATCAGGTCGATGCGGCCGTCCATATCGTGCAGCACATGCAGAGCGGTGGTGGGACTGGGCTTGCCGGAGAGGTTGGCCGACGGCGCGGCCAGCGGTACGCCCGCAGCGCGGATGAGCGCGCGCGCAATCGGGTGCGACGGCATGCGCACGGCGACGGTATCGAGTCCGCAGGTCACGGCGTCGGGGATGCAGTCGGCTTTGGGCAGGATGATCGTCAGCGGTCCCGGCCAGAACGCTTCGGCCAGCGCCGCGGCGTCGGACGGAATGTCGCGCACAAGCGGCGTCCATTCTTCGATGCGGCTGATGTGGACGATCAGCGGGTTATCCTGCGGACGGCCTTTCGCCGCAAAGATTTTGCGCACAGCCGCTTCGTCCAGCGCGTTGGCTGCCAGTCCGTAGACCGTTTCGGTCGGCATGCCGCACAGTCCGCCGCGACGCAGCACGTCGCCCGCGTGCCGCAGTTTGTCCGTCTCGCGGACGGACTCTATTTTCAAAAACTCCGTTTTCATGGATTACTGTTCCTTCAGCTTCATGGCGGTGTCCGCCGTGATGATCGCGTCGATCAGCTCACGCAGATTGCCGTTGAGTATGGATTCGAGCTTGTACAGCGTCAGACCGATCCGGTGATCAGTCACGCGTCCCTGCGGGTAATTGTAGGTGCGGATGCGTTCGCTCCGGTCGCCTGTGCCGACCTGTGCGCGCCGCTCGCCCGCAATGGCCGCAGCCTGCTTTTCACGCTCGGCGTCCAGAATGCGTGAGCGCAGAATCTTCAGCGCTTTTTCCTTGTTTTTATGCTGACTGCGCTCGTCCTGACACTCGACGACTGTGCCGGTGGGCAGGTGCGTGATGCGGATGGCGGAATCGGTTTTGTTGATGTGCTGGCCGCCTGCGCCGCTCGAGCGGAACGTGTCGATCTGCAGGTCCGCGTCATTGATTTCCACGTCGACGTCCTCTGCCTCCGGCAGCACCGCGACGGTGACAGTGGAGGTCTGGATGCGTCCCTGGCTCTCGGTCACGGGCACGCGCTGCACGCGGTGCACGCCGCTCTCGAATTTGAAGCGCGAATACGCGCCCTCGCCCTCGATCATAAAGCTGATTTCCTTAAATCCGCCCAGCTCCGTCTCGTTGGCGTAGACGACCTCGACGCGAAATCCGCACGTCTCGGCATACATTGTATACATTCTGTACAGAACGCCGGCGAACAGCGCCGCTTCCTCGCCGCCTGCGCCCGCGCGGATCTCCACAATCACGCTGCGCTCGTCGTTCGGGTCCTTCGGCAGCAGCAGAATCTTCAGCTTTTGCAGCAGTTCCTCCGCGCGTGCTTTGGCGCTCTCTAATTCCTCGGCCGCCATATCGCGCAGTTCCCTGTCCTCGCCGCCCGCGTCCAGCAGCTCACGCGCCTCCTCGCCGTCGCGCATGGCGGATTTGTATGCGCGGTATGTTTCCACGATCGGTGTGAGCTGCTTGATCTCCTTGGAAATTTTGGTATACCGCGTTCTGTCCGCGGCCGCGGACGGGTCGCAGATTTCTTCGTTCAGACGTTCAAATTTTTCCTCGATGCTTTGAAGCTGTTGCAGCATGACGCCTCCGGAAATGTATGGATGGGGAATAATTGCATACGCTAATACGGCTATGCAATCTACCAAAAACTTATTATAGCACATTCTTTTGTAAATGTATATAAATTTGAGAATTTTTTCTTTTCGCAGGCATATATATGAGCACAGGAACCGAACAATGAAAGGTGGACGTGAATGATGAATCGAATGCCGCAGCTCCAATCGGAATATGTCAGTCCCAAGCAGCTCGCGAGCGGCTGCCTGCCGGAGGGCGCGTATATAGCGTCCGCGGCCAACCGCCGTGCGCTCGCCTCAGTCTACGGACTGCAGGAGGCGCTCGCCGACGGCCGCACGCTGGAGGGACGTGTGACGTTGTGCGACGGCGCGCACAATCTGCATGTGGATCTGGGGTGCATGCAGGGGATTATCCCGCGCGAGGAAGGCGCGCTGGGCATCGACAGCGGCGCAGTACGGGACATTGCGCTTATTTCGCGCGTGGGCAAATCGGTAGCGTTTCGCGTGACGGGGTTCGACGAGGATGCGGACGGCCATACACGCGCGCTGCTTTCGCGCCGCGCGGTGCAGGCGGATTGCGTGGAACGGTTTGTGCGCACGCTCGAAGCGGGAGACGTGATCGGTGCGCGCGTCACGCACATGGAGCCGTTCGGCGTATTCGCGGATATCGGTGCGGGCCTCTCCGCGCTCATGCCGATCGACAGCATATCCGTCTCGCGCATCCCGCATCCGAATGTGCGCTTTACGAGCGGACAGCCGATCCGCGCCGTCGTGCGCGGGGTCGACGCACAGGACCGCGTCACGCTCACGCACAAGGAACTGCTGGGCACATGGGAGGAGAACGCCTGTGCGTTCGAGCCGGGACAGACCGTGCCGGGTATTGTGCGCAGTGTAGAGAAGTACGGCGTTTTTGTGGAGCTGACGCCGAATCTGGCAGGACTTGCGGAGTGGGCGCAGGGTATCGAAGCGGGACATGGAGCAAGCGTGTATATCAAGAGTATTCTGCCCGAGCGCATGAAGGTCAAGCTCATCGTGGTGGATACGTTCACGCTGCCCGAAACGGTGTCGCCGCTGCGGTACTTTACCGACAGCACACACCTGGATCGCTGGGTCTACTCGCCGTCCGGCTGCGAAAAGCGGATCGAGTCGGTTTTTTGATTCGTTTGCGTCTTGCACAATCGTCGGATTTGCGGTATACTATGCACAGAGCTTTGGTCTGCACGCTTTTTGTGCAGCCTTAGATTGAAGATCTTGTCAGATCGTAGATTGTAGGTTTTAGATTTTAGAAAAGGACGGGCTGCGCCCGTACCCATTAAAATGGGTGCGGGGCTTTGCCCTGCCGTTTTCTAATATCTATCATCGGATATCTAACATCTAAAAACGGAGGTTGCCATGCATACGTTCGATTCGCTGCGCAGGACGTACCCCGTCTTTGCCTATGACAGTTATTCGATCACCTGCGTCCCGGAGGGCGTGCGGCTGTCGTTCGATTTCTCGATCGACGGCCTTTGCGCGTTTCATCCGCAGACGATCATCTATACAAACGACCTGCCTGTCTGCAACGCGTTCGATGCGCCGGCGGCGCAGGCGATTGTCTACGCGCTTGGTCTGGTCGAGGCGGTCAGCTATTACAAGGCCGCGTGTCCGCCTGTGTTTGAGGTGCGATGCGGCAATCTGACCGGAGCGCAGAAGCGCTGGTGGAAAAAGCTGTGGTACAACGGCCTTGGCGAGTTTTTCTTCCGTAACGGGATCGAAACGAGCGAGGCAGATTTCACGCAGATCCGCTGTCCGGAGAACTATCGCACGCCGGAATGTGATTTCCGTGCGAGCGGCGCGCACATCGTGCCCATCGGCGGCGGCAAGGACTCTGCGGTCACGCTCTCGCTCCTGCAAAAAGAGATCGATCACATCTACGGCTTCACGGTCAACGACCAGCCGGCGCGCACCGACACGGCCAAGGCGGCCGGACTGCCGCTCACGCGCGTGATCCGCACACGCCGCACCATCGACCCCGAACTGCTTCGGCTGAACCGCGAGGGCTTTCTCAACGGACACACACCGTTCTCGGCAATTGTGGCGTTTCTGTCGCTCTACTGCGCGTATCTGATCGGTGCGGAAAACATCGTGCTGTCCAACGAATCAAGCGCGAATGAATCGACGGTCGCCGGGTCGGACGTGAACCACCAGTATTCCAAATCCTATACGTTCGAGCGGGATTTCACCGACTATGTGCGCGACTATATCGGACTGCCGACCCGCTATTTCAGCCTGCTGCGGCCGTTCAACGAGATGCAGATCGCCCGGCAGTTTGCCGCCCTGCCGCAGTATCACGCTGTGTTCCGAAGCTGCAATGCGGGCAGCAAGCAAAACATATGGTGCGGCAAGTGCGCAAAGTGCCTGTTCGTATACAGCATTCTGTCACCCTTCCTGTCCGAGGAGGCGCTGCGCGGTATTTTCGGCGAGAACCTTTTAGATAAAGCGTCGCTGCAGGCGGACTTTGACGGCCTGTGCGGCATTGCGGACGTCAAGCCCTTCGAGTGCATCGGCACGGTGCACGAGGTGCAGTGTGCGCTCTGCCGCACAGCTGCGCAGTACACGGCGCAGGGCAAGCCGCTGCCCGTGCTGCTGCAGCGGTTCATGGACACACATCCGTCGCCGGCCGGCGATCCGCTCACAGCGTTCAACGACGAGCACAATGTGCCGCAGGCATTTATTCCGTATATAGAGGAGATGGCGCGCTATGTCCGCTCTGACAGCCTATCTTGAAAACAAAAAAATTCTGATCCTCGGCATGGGGCGCGAGGGGCGCTCGTCGCTGCGGTATATCCGTACGCACGTGCCGTCGGCGCAGGTGACGCTTGCCGATCAGCGCGATCCGCAGATCGAGGGCGTGCCGGGCTTTTACGGCGCGGATTACCTCGAACACTTGGACGGTTTTGATCTGGTGCTCAAGTCACCCGGTATTCCGTTTGTCGGCGTATGCGTTCCGCAGGACGTTGAAGTGACGTGCCAGACCGATCTCTTCCTGCGCTTTTCGGGGATTCCCTGTGTGGGTGTGACCGGCACCAAGGGCAAGACGACAACCTCGACGCTCATCCACGAGATTTTGCAGGCGGCGGAAATGCCGCATATTCTGGCGGGCAACATCGGCGTGCCGGTACTCGACGAAATCGACGACTGCGCGGGCAAGGTTGCCGTACTGGAGCTGAGCTGCCACCAGCTTGAATTCATGCGCACATCGCCGCATATTGCCGTGTTCACCAATCTGTTCCCGGAGCATCTCGACCACTACGACGGCTTCGCAGGGTACGCAGCGGCCAAGCTCAACATTGCGCTGCACCAGACAGAGGACGACTATCTGATCTGGGGCGACGTGCAGGGACTGCGCGCGTATCTTGCGGACAAGCCGCTGCATGCGCGGCAGATCCCCATCGGCTACGACGCGGACAGGGATTCGCCGTTTCTGCAGCGTCTGGCGCGCTGCAATGCGCGTCTGCCCGGCAAGCACAACGCACAGAACACATTCTTTGCCGCTGCCGCCGCAAAATGTCTCGGCGTGCCGCAGGAGGCCATTGAACGCGGCGTGCGCAATTTCGGCGGTATTGAGCACCGCATGGAACCGGTCGGGACGTACCGCGGGATTTCGTTCGTCAACGACAGTATCGCCACTGCACCGGAGGTCGTGCTGCTCGAGCTGGAAGCGCTGCAAAACGTCGACACGCTGCTGTTCGGCGGACTCGACCGCGGATTGGACTATACGGCGTTCATTCACGCGCTTGCCGCAGGCAGTGTGCACAATCTGATCGGTCTGCCGCAGACGGGACACGCGATCTGCGACGCGCCTGCGCTGCAAAACGCGGGTAAGACGCTGTACAAAGCTGCCGATATGGCCGACGCCGTGCGTGCGGCGTTTGAACTGACCGCGCCGGGCAAAACGTGCCTGTTTTCACCTGCCGCCGCGAGCTACAACGTCTACAAAAACTTTGAGGAAAAGGGACGGCATTTCAAATCGCTGGTGCGGGAAATCGGCGAATCATGAATAATTTATGAATTCTCTTCATAAAATATTGACCAACAGTCATTTTTTGCGTATACTGGCAATAGTGACTGTTGGTCATTTTTTTGAGGGGGGGGGTGAGCGGATGCCTACCGCTGCAGAAAACAAACTGCTCAAACAGTCGAAAATTCTCGACGCGGCGACGCGCCTGTTTCTGGACGGTACCGTCGCAGGCACGGCTATTGACGACGTGGTCAAGCTGGCCGGCGTGGCGAAAGGTACGTTCTATCTCTATTTCCGCGACAAGTACGATCTGCTCGATCAGATTGTGATCCGCCGCACGGCGGCGATCTTTACCGAAAGCTGCGATGCGCTGCGTCAAAGAGCCGCTGCCGAAACGATGGATCGGGTCGAACAGTTTCTGACGCTGACGGACGACATTGTCGCGCGCCTTGCGGCCGACCGCCGCTTCACGGCGCTGATCGACAAGCGCTTTTCGATCTGCTTTACGCCGTCCGCGCTGGAAAAGAATCCCGGTCTTTACAGCTGTGTGGAGTATCTGACCGGCCTTCTGACCGGGTCGGACTGTTCTGCGGATGCGGCGCGAACCAAGTTATACATTCTGATCGACATGGTCGGCAGCGTGTGCTGTGACGCGATTCTGAGCGAGCGCCCGTGTCCGGTCGAGTCGCTCATGCCGCTGCTGCATGAGATGATACGCAAGCTGTTGGAGGTGAACGAAATTGATTGAAAAACTGTCCCGCTGGATTGCGCGGCACCCGAAGACGATCTTCCTGATCGCGTGTATTCTGCTTGTGCCGTCGGTTCTGGCGTTCTTTGCCACGCCCGTCAACTACGATATTATGACGTATCTGCCGAAGGATCTTGAATCGGTGCAGGGCGAGCAGATTCTGGACGAGGTGTTTCAGGAGGCGTCCAGTTCGATTCTCATGATCGAAAACATGGACAGCGCCGACGTGCTGCGCATCAAAACGCAGATTGAGCAGATCGACGGTGTTTCGCAGGTGCTTTGGGTTGATTCGATCGCGGATGTGACGATCCCCAAAGAAATGCTCCCGGATGTGCTGCGCAGCATCTTTTATTCGTCCGACGGCAGCTCGACCATGATGATGATTTTCTACCAATACGGCAGCGCTTCGGACGAAACGATGGAGAGTATCCGGCAGATCCGCACGGTGATGAACAAGCAGTGCTTCCTGTCCGGCCTTGCGACGCTGCTGGTCGATACGCGGGATCTGACCGATTCGCAGGCGCCGATTTACGTCACGATCGCCATTGTGCTGGCGCTGATTGTGCTCAGCTTTACGATGAATTCATGGGTGCTGCCCATTGTGGTGCTGATCAGCCTCGGCTTTGCCGTGGTCTACAACATGGGTACCAACATCTTCTTCGGCGAGATTTCGTTCATCACGCAGAGCATCGCCGCCATATTGCAGCTTGGCGTGACGATGGACTACTCGGTCTTCCTGATCGACCGTTTCAACGAGGAACGCACACACTATCCCGGCGACAATGCCCGCGCAATGGCCGAGGCGATCCGCGGCACATTCACATCCGTGCTCGGCAGTTCGCTCACGACGGTATTCGGCTTTCTCGCGCTGTGCTTCATGACCTTTACGCTCGGTATGGATATCGGCCTTGTGATGGCCAAGGGCGTGCTGCTGGGTATTCTGACGGTGATTACGGTGCTGCCGAGCATGATGCTGCTGTTTTTCAAGCCGATCTACCGCCTCGGTCACCGCAGCTTTGTCCCGCGCTTCGGTGCCATGAGCCGCTTTTCCGTCAAACACAGACGCGTCCTCGCCATCATTCTGCTGGTGCTGATCGTGCCGATGGCCTTCTTCAGCGTGAAGCCCGAAAAATACTATAACGTTGTCGACTCTCTGCCGCCGGATCTGAGTTCCGTTGCGGCGCTCAAGAAGCTGAAAACGGACTTCAACATGGCTTCGACGCACTTTATCCTGATCGACGCCGATCTGCCTGCGGGCGACGCGTCCGGGATGATCGGCGAGATCCGCGCGCTCGACGGCATTGAAGACGTGATCGCGCTCAATGCGTACGTCGGTCCCGCGATCTCCGAAAACATCCTGCCCGAACAGATTCTTGCCGTGTGCGAGAAAGAGGGCATGCAGATGATGATGGTCAATTCCTCCTACGATACGGCGACCGACGCGTGCAATGCGCAGGTTGACGCGCTCAACGCGATCGTCAAAAAGTACGATCCCACCGCCATCACGACCGGCGAGGGCATCATGAGCAAGGACTTGATCGAGGTGACAGACCGCGACTTCAAGGTGACGAATTTCATCTCCATTGCCGCGATTATGATACTGATCGGTCTGGTGTTCCGCTCGGTCACAATTCCGTTCATTCTGGTGGCGATGATCGAGTTTTCCATCTTCGTCAACGAGGCGATCCCGTTCTTTACGGGCACGAGCGTCTCCTTCATTGCGCCGACCGTCGTTTCCTGCGTGCAGCTCGGCGCGACGGTGGACTACGCCATCCTCATGACGACGCGTTTCCGCGAGGAGCTGCGCGCCGGCAAGGACAAAAAGACGGCGATCATCGACGCGGCGTCCGCGTCGTGCCAGTCGATTTTCCAGAGTGCGCTGGTCTTCTTCAGCGCCACGTTCGGCGTGTATCTGATCTGCGACATTGCCATGGTCAAGGGAATCTGCGCCATGCTTGCCAGAGGTTCCGTCATCAGCGCGCTTGTCATTATGCTGATCCTTCCCGCTGTGCTGTATCTGTGCGAGGGCATGATCCGCAAAACGTCCCACAACTGGGTCAAAACGAAACCTGCATCCGAAGGAGATGACTGTCATGCATAAAACAGGAAAAAGAATGGCTGCCGCCGTGCTGGCCGCCGTGCTGCTGTTCGGTACGGCCGCCTGCGGCAAAACAGCCGAAACGCCTGCGTCCGCACCGGTCAAAGAAAAGGCTGCCGTGCAGCAGGTCACCTATACCGCCGCGCCCGCAACACTGCGCAAGGCGGAAACCGTCTACGCCAACCTCGACAATACCGGCCGTGTGCAGGGCGTGCGCGTGACCGACTGGCTGCATACCGACAAGGGCGAGGTCGCCGTGTCCGACCGCACCGATCTGTCCGGTGTGGCGGACGTCAAGGGCGCCGTCTCGCCTGTGCAAAACGGGAACGAGCTTGTCTGGCACATGCCAACGACCGACCTGTATTACAAGGGCACGAGTGAGAAGAAACTGCCCGTGGAGTTTACGGTGGAGTACCGGCTCGACGGCAAGAAAATGACGCCCGAAAAGATTGCGGGCAAGAGCGGACGTGCCGAAATCATTGTGAAGATGAAAAACACCTGCAAGAAGGACAGCGTGTATCTGCCGGTGATCGCGGCAGGCATGCTGATGCTGCCCGAGGGCGTGTTCTCCGGCGTGCAGGTGCAGAACGGTCTGTCCATCGGCGACGGCGCCAAGGAGATTGTGGTCGGCGCGGGATTTCCCGGTATGGCGCAGAGCCTGCACCTGAAGGACGACGCCAAAATCGGCAGCATCACGATTGCCGACAGCTTTACCGTGACGGCGGATGTGACGCGCTTTGAGCTGGACAATATGTACTTTGTCGTGGTGCCGGTCTGCTCGACGGATCTGACGACGATTATCCCCGGCAGCGACGAAGAAGCCGCGCAGTTCTTCAGCCAGATCGAGACATTCCTCAAGGCGCTCGGCGAGCTGAAGGCCGACGAGCTGGTCGACATGCTCAGCGGCAACCGGATCACGGAAATCGCGGATATGCTGACCAAGGCCGTGCAGGTGTACAATCAGAACGAAGCGCTGCTGCAGGTGCTGGGCAAGTATATGACGGCAGAGAATCTGGAGAACATCTCCGCGCTGCTGACAGCTTTGCAGGATCCCAAGACGGCCGATATGCTCGAAAAGCTGAACAACCCACTGGTGAAATCTCTGCTGTCCGGCATGCCGGAGCTGCTGGAGGCGGTGCAGGCGCTCACGCCGACGCTCAACGCGTTGCAGGCGGATCTTGAGAAGCCGGAAGTAAAAGCGGCATTAGATAGCATGCCCGAAACGCTGGAAACGCTGCAGGCGCTGAAAACAACGCTTGACAAAAACAGCGATCTGGTGAATCTGCTGGGCAGCCTTGCGGGCGACAACGTCACAAAAGCGCTGCAGTCTCTCTCACAGTCGAAGGACGCCAAGACGCTGCTGACGCATCTGACGGAGAACCCGGACGCCCTGCTTGCCGACCTGCAGAACTACATTGAGTTCGGCAAATCGTACGGCCTGTTTACCGACGCGCCGGACGGTGCGGAAAAGAGCCTGCTGTTCATCTATATGACGCCCTCGCTGCGTGCCGCAGCCGAGCGCGCGCCGGAGCCTGTCACGCAGAGTCTGCCGTGGTATAAGAAGATTTTTTCAAAATAAAAACTTGACGTTCACAGGGACGGTCATGTGTCGCGGAAGACACGATGACCGTCCCTGTTTGGTTATTGAGTGATGCCGGCAGGGCATTTCGCCGGATTCATACGATGGAATCCTTGCTTTTTGATCATTCTTCCTGTATAATCAAACATGAATCATGAGGAAAAAGGAAGCGAGCACCATGGCGGATGTACAGGAGTTCAAATGCCCGCAATGCGGCGGCAAACTGGAATTCGACGCGGCGACACAGCAGATGCTTTGCCCGTTCTGCGGCGGCAGTTTCGACCCGGAAGCGATCCCGAATCCGCAGCAGCCGGATTCTCCGCAGTGGCAGAGCGCGCAGCAGGACTGGTCGGACGACGAGGCCGGCACGCTCAAGACATATCTGTGCGATTCCTGCGGGGGCGAAATCCTGACCGAGGCGACGACTGCGGCGACCGCGTGCCCGTACTGCGGCAATCCCGTCGTGATGACCGACCGCGTGAGCGGGACGCTCAGACCGGATTACGTGATCCCGTTCAAGGTGACCGAGGAGGAAGCCAAAAAAGCGCTCAGGAAGTTTGCCCGCAAGCACCGTTTTGCGCCGAACCGTTTCCGCCGCGAGAACGTCCTCAGGGAGATCCGCGGCGTCTATGTGCCGTTCTGGCTGTTCGATTCGTCTGTGTACGCCTCGGTGCAGTTCGAAGGAAAGAAAATCCGGACGTGGACGGAGGGCAATTACGACTGCCGGGAGATTTCGTACTACGACGTGATCCGCGCGGGCGACATGCGCTTTGAAAACATTCCCGTGGACGGCTCGAAGAAAATGCCGGACGATCTGATGAATTCGATCGAGCCGTTCTCCTTCGCCGAGGCGGTCGATTTCAAGACGTCGTACCTGTCCGGATTTCTGGCGGACAAATACGACGTGGATATGCAGGACTGCATGAAGCGTGCCGCCGAGCGCACGCGCACGAGCGCACAGGGCGCGCTCACGGGCACTGTGACCGGCTATTCCTCCGTATCGGTCAGGCACAGTGAAATGCAGCTCAGACCTGAACGCAGCAAATACGCGCTCTATCCCGTATGGCTGCTGAACACGCAGTTCCGCGGTCAGACATACCGTTTTGCCATGAACGGACAAAGCGGTAAATTCATCGGCAATCTCCCGATTTCCAGGGCGAAGCTGGCCGTACTGTTCGGTTCGGTTGCCGTGGCCCTGACCGGCGTGCTTTGGGCGATCGGCTTCGGGATCGGTCTGTATTGAGGTGCGCGGCATGAAAAGAGTAACGGTTTTTCTCATCTGTATTCTGGCCGTATTCGCGTCGGCGCTGCCGTGTTCTGCGGCGTCCGTGCGCACCGACGATCCGTTGACCGAGGCCGAGACGGCGCATCTGGAGTCTCTCTTTGCGGCCGTGCGCGAGGCATACGGCATCGAGGCGTTTTTCCTCATCAACTACGACTACGAGGGCGGCGACGATTTCAAAGAGTACGCGCGCGCGTATCTGGATGAAAACGGGAGCGGGGAAGACGAGCTGGTATTTGCCGTCTCCTCGACGACCTACTATATGAATTCCCGCGGCAAGGCGGGCGAGCTGCTCGAAGACGACGATTTGGGCACGCTGTATGAAGCGATCCGCGAGGCGGACGAGGACGGCCGGCAGTATTCCGCGGCCGTGCAGTTCTATGCCGCGCTGGATCAATTGCTTGCCGTGCGCACCGGCGGCAGCGGCGCCGATGCGGACTTTACCGAGGTGCGTGAGATTATACCCGGCAGCGTGCCGATTCCGGACGAGATTTCGCCCGTGCGCGGCGACCGTCTGGTCGACCAGGCGGATCTGCTGTCGGCCGAAGATGAGGCCGCGCTGCAGGCAAAGCTCGACCGCATCAGCGAGCAGCTGCAGTTCGACGTCGTGATCGTGACGTGCGAGCACATCGGCAGCCGCACGCCGATGGAATTTGCCGACGATTATTACGACTACAACGGGTTCGGCTACGGCGAGAACTTCGACGGCACGGCGCTGCTTGTGAGCATGGCGGAGCGCGACTGGTGGATCTCCACCTGCGGCTACGGCCAGACGGCGCTGTCGGATGACTATTTTCTGGATTACATCGACTCGTCGGATTTCATCGATCACCTCAAAGACGGCAACTATGACAAGTCGTTCAACTTCTTTGCCGATATTGTCGAACGTTTTGTGACCGAGGCGAAGACGAACGAGCCGTATTCCGACAGCCACCGCTGCCATTTGTGGAGCAGTATGTTCGAGGGACTGATCTGGGCGGCGGTCGTCGGACTGATCGTCGCGGCGGTAGTGACGCGTTCCAAGTACAACAATTACACCGGCGCCGTGCACACAAAGGGCGAGGCGAACGAATACATGGTCGGCGGCGTGCATCTGACGGCGCAGGACGACCGGTTCCTGCACAGCCATGTGTACCGCGAAAAGCGTGTCAGCCAGTCGTCGTCCTCCTCCGGCGGTTCGTCGCACCGTTCCTCCGGGTCGCACACGTCGTCCTCCGGCCGCAGTCATGGCGGCGGAGGCGGGAAGTTCTGAAGTGTTTTTCCTTGACAGAAACGGCGCGATTTGTTAATATGAAGACAGCACAAAAACTATAACAGGAAAGGATTTGACGAGCATGGGACTGTTTGACAAGAAATTCTGCGACATCTGCGGGGAGAAGATCAGTCTCCTGGGCAACCGCAAGTTAGAGGACGGCAACATGTGCAAGGACTGCGCGCACAAGATCTCGCCCTTTTTGTCCGGCAGGCGCCACACAACGCTTGCAGACATGAAAGAGCATCTGGCGTACCGCGAGGCGAACAAGGCGAAACTGCAGGCATTCCGCCCGACGCAGACGTTCGGCGAGAGCAAAAAGGTCTACATTGACACGGCAGCGGGCAGTTTCGTGGTGTCGAGCTATTCGCCTGGGAACTGGACGAGCGAGAACCCCGACGTGATCCCGCTGTCCGAGGTGACCGGCTGCACGCTGGACATCGACGAGGACCGGGATGAGATCTATATGAAGGACGCCCAGGGCAACAATGTCAGTTATAACCCCAAGCGGTATAAGTACACCTATGATTTCAAGATTCAGATCACGGTCAGAAACCGCTGGTTTGACGAGATCGAATTTTCCCTCAACACCCACGATGTGGAGGGGATGGGCACGGCGGAATACCACAGGTATGAAATGATGGGCAACCAGATCCGCTCCGCGCTCACAGGCGCGCCGATGATGCAGGCAGGCTATGTGCAGCAGGGCTATGTGCAGCAGCCTTACGCGCAGCAGCCGCAGGCAGGCTTCCCACAGGCAGGTTTTGCCGCGCAGCAGGGATACGGCCAGCAGCCGCAGCCGGGTTATCCGCAGCAAGGGTACGGCCAGCAGCCGCAGACGGGTTATCCGCAGCAGGGATACGGCCAGCAGCCGCAGGCAGGCTACCCGCAGCAGGGATACGGCCAGCAGCCGCAGGCAGGCTACCCGCAGCAGGGATACGGCCAGCAGCCGCAGGCAGGCTATCCGCAGCAAGGGTTCGGTCAGCAGCCGCAGGCAGGCTACCCCCAGCAGGGCTACGGTCAGCCGCAGCAGCCGGCGCAGAACGCACCGTGGGTCTGCGCGAGTTGCGGCACGGCGAACACGTCGAAGTTCTGCCAGAACTGCGGCGCGCCGCGCGCGTAAAAAGTGTTGGAAACAATGATGCATTGTTTACCATAAAAAAAGGAAAGGAAGAAAAAGAATGAAACACAGCACATTCACCAAGATCCTGTCGGTCTGTCTGGCTGTTGCCATGCTGATCCCGGGCGGTGCGCTGTTCGCGAGCGCGGAGTGCGATCACGACTTCTCCGTCAAGCAGGTCGTCGCGGAGCCGACCTGCACGATAGCACAGATTTCGAACTATTACTGCTCCAAGTGCGGCGAGGTGGAGAAGAACAGCGAGGGAGAAGCTATCAACTATTACGGCGACAAAACCCTCCACGACCTGATCGCGGACGGCGACGCAAGCAAAAGCCAGTATTACGCCAAGACAACAGAGGCGACCTGCGAGGACGCGGGTGTGATCGACTATTACTGCAAAATCTGCAACGATTGGATCTACGATGAAGAGATCGAGGCGCTCGGCCATGATCCCATCCCGAAGATCACGCAGGAAGCGACCGTGGATCATCCCGGCGTGAAGGCGACTGTCTGCGCCAGATGCGACAAGATTCTGGAAACGGAAACGTTCACGATCCACGACCATTACTGCGATCCGGACGCTGAATTCGGCTACAAGCGCATCCTGACGCCCGCCACCTGCACGGTTGACGGCGAGCTGGGCTGCTTCTGCGGCGTCTGCGGCGCGCTGTTCGCCGTGGAGCCGATCGAGGCGGAAGGCCACCACAACGCGCAGTTGACGCATTACCTTGGCAGCGAGTATGAACTGGAAGAGTACATCGGCTTCACGAACGTCGTGACGACGAAGCCAACCTGCACCGAGGACGGCGTCATCACGTTCCTGTGCGACGAGTGCGGCGAAGTCGTGCGCTCCTATCCGCTCGACAGGACCGGCCATTACAACCGCTCCCTGTCGCAGTACTATACAGATCCGGACGCCGAGCTGGAAGACTTCATCGGCTGCATGAACGTCGAGACGACGATGCCGACCTGCACCGCGGAAGGCTCCATCTCGTTCCTGTGCGAGGACTGCGGCATCGTGATGAAAACCTTCAGACTCGACAAGACCGGTCACTACAACTATTGGCTGGATTGGTATTTGACCGATACGGAAGCGACGCTGGAGGACTGCTGCTACGGCCGGAACGTCGAATACACGCAGGAGACCTGCACGAAGAGCGGCAAGCTGACGTTCCTTTGCGACACCTGCGGCGAAGTCATCCGCAGCTACACGCTCAAACCGACCGGACACACCGACGGTTACCAGAAGGAGATCACAGCGGCGACCTGCATGACCGCGGGCGAGATGGGCACCTACTGCGCGAACTGCGGCGAACTGCTTAAAACAGAGCCGATCGCGGCGCTCGGCCACGACTACGGCGAGTGGACGCCCAACGGCGACAAGACGCATTCCCATTCCTGCAGCCGCTGCCAGTTCACGGACAAGGCGACCTGCAAGTTCAACGCGACCGTGACCGATCCCACCTGCACCGAGGGCGGCTACACGACGTACGTCTGCGCCGACTGCGGCTACACCTATGTGGACGATTACACCGACGCGCTCGGCCATGACTGGGGCGCCTGGACGGATGACGGCGACGAGACGCATTCCCGCGTCTGCGCGCGCTGCAGCGAAAAGGAGACCGAGGCGCACTGCTTCGGCGAGTGGGTCTACAACCACGACGCGAAGTTCTTCAAGAACGGCACCAAGTCCATGACGTGCGACGTCTGCGGCAAGGTCGTCACCGAAAAGGCGCAGTTCACCGCGTGGATCTGGCATCCGTTCTATCCGCTGATGCTCTGGGTCGGCTCTATCGTGCACAAGAGCGTGTTCCTCGCGTCTCTCGCATGGTTCCTGCCCTGGCTGAACATCCAGCCCAAAATGTAATCCAAACGGTATAACCTGACACACTTTACGCGGGAGACGTCTGTCTCCCGCGTATGCGCGTCCCCGTGCTGCGGTATGTGTCCGTCATCTGTTCGGCCTTGTCTGAGTATTGAACCCGGAGGAATACTATGAATGCTTTCAAAACCATCGTCTTGGTCGTGCTGGGCTGCGTTCTGCTGTTCGGCGCGGCGGCCTGCGCGTATACGAAAAAAGGAAACACCGACGCGACGGAAACGACCGGCGGCGGGAAGACATGCACGCTGACGTTTGATTCCTTCGACGGCGGCGGACCGAGCTACAGCGTTTCGATCGGGGACGAATCGGTCGTTTCCTGCACGAGCGAGCGGCGGTACGCCAATCCGAAGCATGACGAGATGGACGGCTCGCCCTACGACGTGATCTTCACGTTCAAAGGGCTCAAACCCGGCAGCACGAGCGTAACGGTCGTCGGCACGTCGCCGATCATGGATACGGAAACCAGCGTTTATACCGCCGTGGTCGACGAAAAACTCCGCGTCACGATGACGCAGGCGCAGACGGTGAACGAGGTCGACGCGATACAGCCGGTCCCGACGCTTGTCCTGGCGGGACAGGCGGCGACGGTCTATCCGTCGATCGCCGACACGGACGCCGCGGCTGAACTGGTCGAGCGCCTGAGCCGCGAGCCGATCGAGGTGCAGATGCAGAAAGACGACGGCGGCTTCAGCGGCGAAATGCCGTGGACGCTGCCGCAGGACGACGACGAGATCACCGCGCAGCGCGGCGACATCGTGCTCTCCGGTATCGACCGGATCATCCTGTGCACCGCCGAACAGACCGGCGCGTTCACACGCCTGGCGACCCTGCGCAGCGAAGACCTCGACCGGGTTCTGCCGCTGATTGAGAGCGGCGAGACGATCAGCCTGTGGGTCGAATGGAGCGAGTGAGACAACGGCGTTTCTGTGCGTTTGCGAAGCCGTCAAATCGGAATTTGTAGAGGACAATATACTGTTCACGTCGGGACTGTAGGGGCGGGCATGACCGCCCGACGGGTGCGAAGCACCCGCGAAAACGTAAAAATACCGCAGGCAAAACCTGAAACGAACGCGCAAAAACAACCCGGCGTCATTGCGAGCGCAGCGAAGCAATCCGCATCTCCACGACGGACGGAACGATGCCGGACAAACGGGCGGATGCGATCCGCCCCTACGCCGCACCTTCTGTGCGCGCATCTACAATCTACCATCTAATATCTACCGTCTAATTGCATTGCGAGCGCAGCGAAGCAATCCGTACTCCGCGGCAGGCTCGTTTCCGCACGCAAGGGACACGGATTGCTTTGTCGCCTGACGGCTCCGCGCAATGACAAGCATTTTTGCGAGCACTCACAGCCGGAACGGCATTGTACAAAAACGGACGGGCGGTCATGCCCGCCCCTACAAACACGCCGAAGACGACATAAAACAGCAGCCAGACAAATTCCGCTTTACCGACACATACAAAACCACCCGGTGTCATTCCGAGCGCGAAGCGCGTGGGAATCTCAAAAAGAAGCCGGCAACGGAATCGTACCGCGCGGCGGCACGCATGTATGCGTGCCCTACACGCTCGCCGGTAACGGCATCGACGGGAGATTGCCGCGTTGCCTGACGGCTCCTCGCAATGATCCATACTTTTTGTTTGCATTTTGCACGGGAATCCTTGATGAACCAAAAAACCAGCCCTGCGGTTAAAAAGCCGCAGGGCTGTAGTTATCCCCGATTTATCTCCAATGATACGGCCGCTTGATGAAATCGACTTCATCCTTCGGCGGGATGAGTCCGAACGACGAAACGCGGTGCAGTCCGTGCGACAGGAACGCGTCGTACAGCGCTTCGTTCGCGCGGCTGCGCAGGGGATTGAGCACGGTGTATTTGCCCATGCACAGATTCGCCTTGTAGTATTCCCATGAGAGCGAAGCCGTTTCGACGCGGAAACGCTGCTGCGGCGTACCGTCCGCTTCGAGCGCCTGACGCCACAGCTTGTCGAGTTTCGCCGCCGTCAGCGGCGGGAAAAAGCCGGCCTGGTAGTGCCAGTCGAAGTCGAACGCGTGGGAGGTGGCGCGCATCTGCGCGGTCTGGACGTCGAGGATTTCGCGGATGTACGGCGCGGCCTGCTCGCCGTAGTACGCGGCAAGAAACTCATTCATGCAGTGCGATACGTCGCAGTGCACGTCCCATTGCAGACGGCTCAGCAGATAGTTGCGCAGCTCGTTGAACGCGGCCTCATGGCCGTCGCCGCAGTTGTAGATGTAGCCCGTGATGCCCAGGTCGTACATGTACTGCATCGTCTGCTGCATCGTTTCGAGGTTGCAGAAAAACTGCGCGGTGTTAAGGAAGTTGATCGTGTAGTCGTAGATGTACATCGTGTCCGCGACCTTGACCCAGTTTGCGAAATCCTGCGCGACCGTCGGCGGCTGCGGGACGTACAGATTGTCGAACGTCTCCGCACCGTCCTGCGCGCCGCACTCGGTCAGGGGATGGCAGCGGCACGCCTTGTGCAGGCCGCACAGCACCGGCGCGACGTTGTCGCGGCAGCGCAGCGACGGGTCGGCGGGCGGCTTGTCCGTCTCCTGGTAGGCATAGAACGTGAACATAAAGTCGGGAAATTCGTCGTCGAGCGCGTCGGCAAAGGCGTTGGTAAACAGGATCGTCGGTGCGCTCACACTGCCGTACTGCGCATAGGCCGCCTCGCACTGTGCGCACCGGCAGTAATTCTCGTTGTCCTTCTGCCCGATATGGATATATTTCGAGCCGCGCTTGTCGGCAAGGATCGCTTTTCTCGCATTTTCCACCGCGATGGGCAGCACGTCCGGATGCGACAGGCAGACGTGGTCGGTCGAGCGCGTGCCGTCCGGCAGCAGCGCAAAGTATTCCGGATGCGTTTCGTACAGCGCGTCCGGTACCAGCGTATCCAGCGTGACGTCCCAGAGCACATACGTCAGCGCGCCGCCGTACTCTTCGGCTTCGTTCCAGAACGACACGTTCATCCGGCTGCGCGCGCGGTACGCGTCGGTTGCGCGGGGCGGATTGTTGCGCCGGATGGAAAATGACGGCTTGACCGTGCGGTCGAGCTGCGCGTCGACGATGAAATCCGCGCTCTGCGGCGTGACTTCCAGATCCGGCGTGAACCAGCGCACGCCGAGATACGACTCCAGCAGCGTATACACGCCGTACAGCGTGCCGCGGCTGCCCGTGCCGATGATGCGCAGCCGTTCGCCGTCCGCAAGAAAACGAAAGCTCTCTTCATCGTGAATCGAGAAGCCGACGCGTGCGGTCTGTACGCCGGTCGGTTCGACTTCGAGTGCGATTGAGTGCGCGGTCGCTTCGCCCGTTTCGGCCGGCAGCGTTACACCGCAGCAGGCGGCGATATAGGTTTGCAGCTCTTTCGCCGCCGTCTGCACGCATACATCCGCATCCGGCGGCAGCACGATCGACCAGTCCGAACGGCCGTCCCGCACGATATACAGCGGCGTTTTGATCACGGGCGGTTCGTACGGCGTGCCGCCGTAGTCCACGCGCATGTCGGCCTGCCGCAGACCGACCGCGCACAAAATCACCTGCATCAGGGCAAGAATGCCCGCAAATATACGTTTCATGCGTTATACCCCGGCTTGGACAGTTTGACGCACCACGCGTGCTCCGTCTTCAGCGCGTCGGGCGAAACGGGCTCGAACGCAAGGCAGACCTTGCCGTTCTCGTTCAGAACCGCGGGACGCACGTCGCTGCCGAGCAGCTCGGCGGTCAGGGCAGGGTCGTAGTCCACGTCGTCGAGCACGACCTTGCCGAACGGGAAGCGCAGCAGGAATGCGTAAATATTGCCGTCACGCTGCGTATAACGCAGATCACCTTCCTCCTTGAATGCGTAGGGCTTTGAGCCGTAGATGCCCTCGCCGCATACGGACAGCCACTTGCCGATGTCCAGCAGCTTCTGCTGCATGATGACCGGGATGCGGCCGTCGGCGGTCGGGCCGATGTTCAGAAGGAAGTTGCTGCCCTTGCTGACCAGATCGATCAGCAAATGAATCAGCTCCCGCGAGGACAGATAGTCCTCCGGCGTCTCGAAGCGGTTGAAGCCGAAGGAGCCGCCGATGCCGCGGCATTCCTCAAACGGACGGTCGGCGGTCAGGAACGCTTTGGTGCCGCCGTGCGTGCTGTCACCGTCGATGAAGCCGTATTCGCTTGTGAAGTTGCCGCCGAGCCTGCCGCGCGTACCCTTGCCCCAGCGGTCGTTGGGCACGATGAAATCGCGCACGCTCGATTCGTTGTACAGCCACTGCAAAAACTCCGTGCTGTGCCAGACCGAGCTGTCGTGCTCCCATTCGCCGTCGGTAAACAGCGTCGCGGGCTGATATTTTTCCATCAGCTCCTTGAGCATCGGGACAAGATGCTTGACGGCGTATTCCTCCGGGTCCTTGAGATACAGCGGATGATACCACTCATAGACGGAATGATACACGCCGAAACGCACGTCCGTCTTGTCGAGCGCGTCCTTGAGCTCGCGGCAGAAGTCGCGGTGCGGGCCGACATCGACGCTGTTCCAGAAGGGAGCGTACGGCGTTTTGTACAGGCAGAAACCGTCGTGGTGCTTGCTGACGAGGTTCATGTATTTTGCGCCGGAACGCTGAAACAGATCGGCCCACTCGTCGGCGTCGAAGCACTCCGCCTTGAACAGCGACACGAAATCCTCATAGCGGAAATTTTCGCCGTACATCTTCTTGTGAAACGCGCGGAACTGTTTTTGCACATCGTTCGGCTGCGGACACGTGATCGCGTGCCAGTACCATTCGGCGTAGTTTCCCTTTGGCGCAAAGGCCGGGACGGAGTACAGTCCCCAGTGGATGAAGATGCCGAATTTCGCGTCGCCGAACCACTGCGGCACAGGTCTTGCGTTGAGAGATTCCCAGTTGTTTTCGTAATACATGTTTACCCTCCGATCAATGATACATGGAACCGAGCAGCCGATACAGCGCAAGGACAAACGGCTCGAGCAGATCCCAATATTTTTCTTCGTACAGCTTTGCCCACTTTTCACCGCGGCGCAGCAGCACCAGCGACATACATTTTGTGAGCTGCCGGTTCGGCCGCGCCACATTGGTGCGCCCGACGCCGAACCGCACCAGGTCGTTGTACAGCGCTTCCCGTGCGGCCATGCGTGTGTAGAGCGTGCTGCGCAGTGCGGAGTATTCGCCGCGGCGGTTGTTGCACTTCCACCAGCGCCAGCAGATTTCCGCGCGGTCCACACGGTCAAAGAATCTTGTGCCGGCGGTTTCGCTTTTCGCCTTCGCCCACTGCGCGTCGCAGTAAGCGACGTCGGATTCCGTGAAGCGCGTGAGCGTTTTGGTGCTGTCGGGGAAGGTGCCCAGATGCGCCGTTTTCGACGCGCCGGCTTTTTCGATTGTGCGCGCAAGGAAGTTGCAGATGGCCGCGCCGCCCGCGCCGTAGTATGCGTCAAGGAAGCCGCGCATCTCGGCGTCATAGTCGAGGTAGGGGTCCTGCATCAGCCGTGCGAGCAGATACGCGCGAAGCTCGCCGAACTCCGCGTTGCAGTCCTCGGCGGCATTGCCCTCCTCAAAAACGCCCCGGACGTGGTTTTCGTAGAAAATCTGCATATTGCGCTGCAGCACGCCGAAGTCGGGATACAGGCAGAGCGTCTCCCAGTAATTGGTCGTGTAGTCCCAGATGTAGATGCGGCTGCAGATCTTGTTCCAGTCGCGCAGATCGCGCATGAAGTCGCGGTTTTCCCGGCAGTCCGCGTCGTCAAGCGGGTGGCAGAAGCAGCATTCGATCGAGCACAGGCGGATAATGACGTTGTCGCGCGGAACGACCGCGGTCGGCGGTTTGCGCGTGTACTGATAGGCAAACGTTTCGATGGCGACATTGTCGTAGCCCGCGTCTTTGACCGCGTCGGCGACGGCGTTGGCGAACGCGACGTTTGTGCCGGCGTGCGAGCCGTTCAGGTCGTCGATTGTACGGCAGGTCGGACATTCGCAGTAGTCTCTGTTGTCGTCCTGAGTGATCGAGATAATCTCCAGATCGTCCTGCGGGTTGTTGTGGCTTTGCAGATAATCCAGCACCTGCGTCTGCACGATCCGCAGCGTATCGGGATTGGTCAGACAAAGCTGGTTGGGCGTGCGTTTGCCGTCATGCAGGGCAAAGTATTCGGGATGCGTGTCAAAATACGCGCTGCGTGCGCAGAATACGGTGGACAGCGAGTGGCAGAAAGGATAGAACCGTACCGTGCCGCCCTGCGCCTCGGACAGTGTGCGGCAGTTGCCGCCGTTGAGACCGTTGGCAAGGGAATACTCCGGATCGGACGTGCTCGAGAGCCAGTCGGTTTCCGTGTATTCAAAGTACGGCGTATAAGTCACGTCCGTATCGGCGGGTATGCGGATTGTGTCGCGCTGCGGCACAACGATTTCGTCATGCGCGTACCAGCGGCAGGCGCAGAAAACGCGCAGAAAGGCGAAAACACCGTAGATGGCGCCCTTGTTGCCGCCGCCGACGATACACAGCGTATCATCCGCAGAGAAGATATGGTATCCGCCGTCCGGCAGATCCTCGTCTGCGCTGCGGTTTGTGCTGCCGACGGCAATTTCCGCACTGTTTGCGGGCGCATCGTCCGTCACGACGGCAGGGGTCTGTCCCGTGATCCGGCGCAGATAGCGCGCGAGCGTATCGGCGGCGTACCGCTCCTGGGGTGAAGCGGTCTGTGAGACGACGACACGGCAAACGCTGCCGGGCGAAGCAAGTATTATGTCGTCCAGCGCATGGCCTGTCAGCGGAAAACAGACAAGCAGACACACGGCGCAGAACACGCACAGCATTCTCTTCATACACATCCCTCCGTATTGCCATAATTATATTGTATCGGAAAAACTTTGTCAACCGCGTTCATCCTTGACAAAGCCGGTGCGGTATTGTAAACTAAAAATAATAAGTTTGAAGGAGAGTCGGCATGGGTATTTTCAAGGCGTTTTCCGCAGCGGCCAGGGGTGCGATGGAGGATCAGTGGCTCGAAGCGTTCTCCTGTGATGCACTGCCGGCCGAAACACTTGTGCAGCGCGGCGTGCGTATGCAGTCGGACCGTTCGGCCAACCAGGGCAGCGACAATGTGATCTCCGCCGGTTCCGTGATTCTTGTCCCGGACGGCGCATGCGCGATCGTGACGGAAATGGGCGAAATAATCGCCCTGTACGAAACGCCCGGAGAGCACAAGTTCACCGGCGAAAAGGCGCGCGGCATTTTCGGCGGAGGCGGCGTCAAGGGCGTGCTGCGCGACGTCGGCGAGCGCTTTTCATACGGTGGCGACGTGCCGATCGTCCAGCGCGTCTACTTCGTCAACACAAAAGAGATTCTGAACAACCCCTTTGAGCTGGAGTCGACCGTGCGGCTGTACGACAGCGGTACGAAACTCGACATGGATGCGCGTGTTTCAGCGGGCGGCACGTATTCCTACCGCATCACCGATCCGGTTCTGTTTTATAAAAATGTCAGCGGCAACGTGCGCGGTACGTTTTCGCGCCGCGAGCTGCACGAGCAGATGGACGCGGAATTTGCCTCGGCGTTCATGCCCGTGCTGGCGGCGGTCTGTGCCGACGGCGTGCGGCCGTATGAGCTGGGCGCGCATCTCGAACAGGTTGCCTGTGCCGCGCAGAGCGCCTGCAGCGCAAAATGGAAAGAGATCCGCGGTATCGAGATGTTTTCTCTGGCGATCGGCAGTCTCACGGTCGCGCCGGAGGATGCGCAGATTGTCAAGCAGACGCAGCAGGCCAAGGCGCTGACCGATCCCGCGCTCGCGGCAGGTACGCTGACCGCGGCGCAGGCGGATGCAATGCGCACTGCGGCGGGAAATCCGGCCGGTACGTCGCTGGCCGCCGTGCTGCTTGCGGGTGCGGCAAAGCCGTCGCTGTGGTGCTGTTCGTGCGGAAAATGGACGAGAGGCAACTTCTGCGAGCATTGCGGCAAAGCGCGCAAATAGTCACAGGACAAACGCAAAACAGCAGAATGAGAATCCTTTAAAATAAAAAGACGGGATAGGGGACTCAAATCATGGACAGTCAAAACCGAAAGAGAGTTTTCATTAGCTATAAATCTGAGGAATATGACCAGGCATTTCAATTGTTTAGTGTGCTGGAAGAGAACGATTTGGATTGTTGGATGGCTCCGATTTCCATACCCGGCGGCTCTAATTATGCGGCGGAAATCGAGACTGCGATTCGAAATTCCGATTTTTTTGTGTTAATTCTTTCAAAAGCATCCATGAATTCTATTTGGGTTGAAAAGGAATTGAATCGCGCGTTTTCCTCCCACAAACGTGTTTTTCCCTTTGTGATAGAGTGTGTAGATCTGTCTCCTTCTTTTAGCTTCTATCTGTCCAATGTGCAGCATTTTCCGGCTTTTAAGAACTGGGATCGGGAAGTCAACCGATTGCTGACCGAGATCAAGGCTACTCAGGAGAATACCGATTCGCCGAGATCCCGAATGGAAGCTGATCGCGGCCAGACGACGGAAAAGCACGAGCCGAAAGACAAAATACAGCAAAAGAAACGCCGCACTTCTCGAAAGGTTTGGTTGATTCCCTTAATCGCGGTTCTCCTTGCCGTAGTTGGAACAGGAGCTTACTTCATTCATCTTCGCATGAATCCGGAACCTGTTTTGACTACAGATTCGGAGGACGGGTTCTCGCGCTCGGATTATTATTTATCTGCGAAACAAACGATCTCGTCCGATGATCTGCTTCTGCCGGATCATCAGACATTCCGGACTGAACATCAAAGCACAGCTGCTTACGAGCCTTTCGAGAATTTCGGCTATTGCGTGAGTTACACGTTTGGTCGGGACGAACTAACACTGACCGAGTACTATTTGATGACCGAGGACGCGAGTGTACTGCAGCACAGTGTTTGGGACAAGCGGGACGCCAATTCTCGCCCGGAATACCGTGTGACCGTATTCGCAGACGACACCATACAGGACGTCGTTTTGTACATTTATGATGGCAGAGAATTAGCGGCAGAGTCTTTTTATACCGGAGAGAAACTGGAAAGGGTCGAAGTCTATGACGGAGGTTTACTGACACAAATTGAATACGCAGATGAAAGCGTAGAACGCTTTACCTATGCAGACGAACGGGTTACAGAATCTGTTCGTATGCTTGAAAACGGCGAAATACTCGGCTCGACCAAATATAGTTATTCCTCGCGTGATGATACCGTGCAGAAGACCGTGTACACCGCCGATCACACTGTATCCAAGATTATTACGTATTCGGGTGATCATGTTCTTTCGGAAAAGAACGGAAAAGGCAAAGATGTATCATCGAGCACGGAGTATACGTACACCCAAAACGGATTGCTGCAGGAGAAGACAAAAACCACACCCGATGACGACCCCGTTACGATTCTATACAAGTACAATGCACAGCGGAAGATGAAACGTATTGAAAGGCGGGATGCAGACGACAAATTGATCCAGGTAGTTAACTACACATACGACGAGGGCAGTTTGCAAGGTATACATCTGCGAAATGCGACGGACAGTGTAGTGTTTTCGGTCAATGTCAAGGATAATTATCACTCTGTTTTCACGTATTCGCAGGACGCACCGAAGAATCAATGGTCCCATTATGAGCAAACCGGCGCCGACGGAGCAATGCTTACGACTGCCGATCGTACATACGATTCCGACTATCGTATCTTGACATGGATCACAACGGATCGGGAGGGCGTTACAACCAAAAGGACGTACACATACACGGATGACGGATACAGCATCCTTACGACTGACGAAGACGGCAAACGTTTATCCCGTGAAGAACACGTAAAGCGGGATGACGGTGAGTATTACTGCCGCGAAAAAATAATATTCACAGAGCAGGAAATGGAAAAGGAGATCATCACATACGACGAAACTGCGGCCGAAATTAAAAAGATCAGCAGGACGTATGACGAGTCAGGACGAATTCAGGAAGAATACTGCTACAAGGACGGCGCTGCGATCTATCATGATACTTTCCAATACCATCCCAATGATACGGTGGCTTCCCACACACGCAGAGGCGCCAACGATCAACTGTTTCGCGTGATTACATACGATGAAACCTCCGCGCCGATTCAGATGGATAAGTACGATGAAAATGGCAACTTGATAGAAAGGTATATTGTTAAAACGCTCAATAAGAATAAGGTTTCTGTTGAGTCGAAGTCGGGTTTCGGCAGGAGAACGATAGACTATAATGCTGCGGAATGGACTTGGGACTAAAGCTATGCGAAAAAACGGGTGCGTGCTGTATACACGGTCATAATGCTTCACAGGTATCTTACCGCAGTAAAGGAGTGCACATACAGCAGGAATGGTGAAGAAGCATTTTTCGGCTGTAAAACCAAGGTCAAAAAAAAGACTTGTTTTTTTCTTTGAAAACATATATAATCTTTATAATATTCTGTCAAAAAAGACAGCGGGTGGTTTGATAAACGATGAATACAAAAAATCTCGTCTACATTCTCAAACGTCTCGGACTTGCGCTGCTGACGGTATGGATCGTGATTACGGTCACATTTTTCGTCATGCATGCCGTGCCGGGCGGGCCTTTTCTGAGTGAAAAGGCGATCTCCGAGTCCGCGATGCGTGCGCTCGAGGCCAAGTACGGCATGGACAAGCCCTTGTTCGTGCAGTACCTGACGTATCTCAAGGACATTGTCACACGGTTCGACTTCGGCCCCTCGCTCAAACAGCGCGGGCGCATGGTCATCGACATCATCGGCGACGGCATGAAAACGAGCGTCAGGCTCGGTTTGATTGCGGCGGTGCTGGCGCTTGCGGTCGGCGTTGTGCTCGGCGCATTTGCCGCGCTGCGTCGCAACAAGGTCGCGGATAAGATCATCATGGTCATCACCACGGCCTTTGTGTCGATGCCCTCGTTTATCATGGGCGCACTTCTGCTGATTCTGTTTGTCATTAAGCTGCGTGTGCTGCCGGGTAACGGTGCGGCGCAGGGCGGACTTGTGCTGCCGATCATCACGCTGTCTCTCTACCCGATGGCATATATCACGCGTCTGACGCGCTCGTCGATGCTCGATGTGCTCGGCCAGGACTACATCCGCACCGCGCGTGCCAAGGGTGTGGCAAAGGGCAAAATCATCTTCGGCCACGCGATGAAAAACTCGCTCATTCCCGTGATTACATATTTCGGCCCGATGCTCGCGTACATTGTGACCGGTTCCATCGTCGTTGAGCAGATCTTCGCCGTGCCGGGAATCGGGCGCGCGTTCGTTTCGAGCATCATCAACCGCGACTACCCCATGATTATGGGCACGACCATTATGCTTGCGACGCTGATTGTTGTGATGAACCTTGTCAGCGACGTGCTGTACAAGGTCGTGGATCCGCGGATTAAACTGGATTAAAGGAGGGGCGGCAGACATGAAAAAACCGTTTTCGCTGCAGGTTGATATGGACAGCTTCCTGCCTGCATCCGCAGAAGAAAAGGAATACATGGTGCAGATGCGCCCGTCCACCACGTTCTTCCGCGACGGCGTCAAGCGCCTGGTAAAAAACAAAATTGCGCTCATCAGTTTTATCGTGATCGTGGCGATCACCGTTGCGGCGATCCTCATCCCGGCATTCTGGCCGTACAGTTACGACCAGATGCTCGGCGTACAGCCCGGCAGACCCGTGGACGCTTCCTACAACAACCTCAAGCCCATGACCTACGGGCGCACCGAGCAAAAGCTGATCGACGCGGGCGAGGATGTGTTCCCGCACCTGTTCGGTACCGACCAGCACGGGCGCGACTATTTCATCCGTGTGGTCTACGGGACGCGCATTTCGCTGGCAGTCGGCTTCTTTGCGAGTATCATTGTGCTGATTATCGGCATCACCATCGGCGCGATATCCGGCTACGTGGGCGGCAAGGTCGATCTGGTCATCATGCGTATTGTCGACATCATCTATTCGCTGCCCGATATGCTCATGGTCATCCTGCTGGCCTCCGTGCTGGGCGTCAGCCGGCTGGGCGAGGCGATCGAGGGGACGTCGCTGGAGCGGATTGGCGGCAACATCATCAGTTTGTTTATCGTATTCGCGATTCTGTACTGGGTTTCCATGGCGCGACTGATCCGCGGCCAGATTCTCTCCCTGCGCGAGCAGGAGTACGTGCTTGCCGCACAGGCGACAGGCGCCAGGAGCGGCTGGATCATCCGCAAGCACCTGATTCCCAACTGCATCAGCGTGGTCATCATTTCCACCGCGCTGCAGATCCCGAACGCAATCTTTACCGAGAGCTATCTGTCGTTCCTGGGACTGGGCGTCAACGCGCCGATGTCCTCGCTCGGTTCGCTCGCTTCCGACGCGCTCAACGGCATCAGCTCCTATCCCTATCGTCTGGTGATTCCGGCGATCGTGATCTCGCTGATTGTGCTGTCGCTGAACCTGTTCGGCGACGGTCTGCGCGATGCGTTCGACCCGAAGCTGAACGCGTAACGGAGGTGCGGCATGAGTTTATTGAGCGTAAAAGACCTGCACACTTCGTTCTTCACCGACGCAGGCGAGGTGCGCGCGGTCAACGGCGTTTCGTTTGAACTGGAACGCGGCAAAATATTAGGCATCGTGGGCGAGTCCGGCAGCGGAAAATCGGTCACTGCGTACTCCATCATGCAGATTCTGGCCGAAACCGGCAAGATCGTCGGCGGTTCCATTCAGCTCGACGGTCAGGAGCTGGTCGGCGCGGGCGAAAAGGTCATGCGCACCGTGCGCGGCAACAAGATCTCCATCATTTTCCAGGATCCTATGACGTCGCTGAACCCGACATACACAATCGGGCATCAGTTGATCGAGGCTATTACGCTGCATACGGATCGCAACAAAAAAGAGGCGTACGATCGTGCGGTCGAGATGCTCACGCTGGTGGGCGTGAACGAGCCGCAGCGGCGTATGAAACAGTATCCGCACGAGTTCTCCGGTGGTATGCGCCAGCGTGTGATGATTGCGATGGCGCTCGCGTGCGAGCCGGATATTCTGATTGCCGACGAGCCGACAACTGCGCTGGACGTGACAATTCAGGCGCAGATTCTTGAGCTGATGCAGTCGCTGCAGAAAGAGCTGGGCATGGCGATCATCCTGATTACGCACGATCTGGGCGTTGTGGCACAGCTTTGCGACGAGGTTATCGTGATGTACGCCGGCTCCGTTTGCGAGCAGGGGACGGCGGACGAGATTTTCTACAATCCCTGCCACGCCTACACGCGCGGTCTGCTGCGCTCGATCCCGAGCGTGGACAGCGCCGGGCAGAAGCTGCAGCCCATCACCGGCACGCCGATCGACCTTTTGAATATGCCAAAGGGCTGTCCGTTTGCGCCGCGATGCGACGACGCGATGAAGATCTGCATCCGCGAACGCTGCGAAATGCTGAAGATCAATGCCGAACACAATGCGGCCTGCTGGATCAATGTGCGCGACGCACAGGCGAAGGAGGAAGAAAGCGATGGCTGACAACCAAACCCCGCTGGTAGACATCCGGCATCTGAAAGAGTATTTCTACATCAGTACCGGTCCCTTCACGACCAAACCGCTCAAGGCGGTGGACGACGTTTCCTTCACCATCCGCCGCGGTGAGACGCTCGGCCTTGTGGGCGAGTCCGGCTGCGGCAAGACGACGGTCGGCCGCACGGTGCTTCAGCTTTACAAGCCGACAGGGGGCGAAATCTGGTACGACGGCAAGCAGGTCAAAACGGCCAGGGATCTCAAGGAATTCCGCACCAAGGCGACGATGGTATTCCAGGATCCGTACTCCTCGCTCAATCCCCGCATGACTGTCTCGGATATTATTGCCGAGCCGCTGGACGTGCACGGGCTGTATAAGACGAAGGAGGAGCGGCGCGAGCGCGTGCTGGAGCTGATGCAGTACGTGGGCCTGAACAGCGAGCATGCTTCGCGCTATGCGCACGAGTTTTCCGGCGGTCAGCGGCAGCGCATCGGCATTGCCCGGTCCCTGTCCGTCAACCCCGAATTTATTGTCTGCGACGAGCCGGTTTCCGCGCTCGACGTGTCCATTCAGGCGCAGGTTATCAATATGTTCGACGAGTTGCAGGACAAGCTGGGTCTGACTTATCTGTTCATCGCGCACGATCTGCTGGTCGTGCGGCATATCAGCGACCGCATTGCCGTGATGTATCTGGGCAAGATGGTGGAGCTGGCGGACGCGGACGAAATCTACGGGCATCCGCTGCATCCGTACTCCAAATCGCTCATTTCTGCCGTTCCGGTGCCGGACCCCAGGACTGCGCGCGCCAATCAGCGCATCGCGCTCAAGGGCGATATCCCCAGCCCGCTGAACGCGCCGTCCGGCTGTCCCTTCCGTACCCGCTGTCCGTATGCGACCGACGCGTGCGCCGAGTCGATGCCGGAATTCAAAGAGGTTTCGTCCGGACACTTCGTCGCCTGTCACCGCACGGCGGAAATCAACAGTTAATTGTTCCGGAGCATCCGGAAAAAATAAAAGGAGGCAATTCCCATGAAGAAAGTATTGGCAATGCTGATGACGGTCGTTCTGGTTCTGGCGGTCTTTACCGCATGCGGCAAGGGCGGCGGCAAAACCGATCCCGCCAAGACCGACACGCAAGTCGGCGAACTCAATGTGTGCCTGGCATCCGAGCCGGACACCATCGACCCCGCTCTCAACTCCGCAGTGGACGGCGCAACGCTGATTACACACCTGTTCAGCGGCCTTGCGAAGTGGTCGCAGAGCGACGACGGCGCACTCAAGATTGAAGCGGACGCTGCCGAGGAACTGACCGAAGGCGTGCCGAACGACGACGGTACGGTGACTTACACCTACACGCTGCGCGACGGCATGACCTGGTCGGACGGCAAGGCGCTCACGGCGGGCGACTTCGTGTTCGCATGGAACCGTGCGGCTTCCGCAGATCTCGCGGCGGACTACGGCTACATGTTCGACGTCGTGGACGGCTATGCAGAGATGCAGGAAGACACGTCCAAAACACTGAACGTCTCCGCGCCTGACGACCGGACGATCGAGGTCACGCTTGTGACCGACGTGCCGTACTGGAACGAGCTGCTGGCATTTCCGGCATACTTCCCGGTGCGTGAGGACGTCGTGGCCGACGAAGCGTGGGCGACTGATCCGTCAACCTACATCTGCAACGGCGCCTACAAGCTGGCGTCCTGGACGCACAACAGCGTGATCACGCTCGAAAAGAACGAAAGCTACTATGATGCGGCTTCTGTCACCATGCCCAAGATCAACTTCTATCTGTCCGACGACGCGAATAATATGCTCGCCAACTTCAAGAACGGCACATGGCAGTTGATTGACGACATCCCGACCAACGAGATCGCGACGCTTAAGGAAGAGTATCCCGACGAGTTCAAGGTCACCGGCCAGATCGGTACCTACTACGTCTGCTGGAACATCAACGAGGAGCTGCTGCCGGCCGATTCCGGCCTGACCGGCGTCGAGGCGGAGACTGCGCGCGAAGAGATCCGCAAGGCCATCGGCCTGCTGTTCGACCGTAACTACATCGTCGAAGACGTGGCGCAGGGCGGCCAGGTTCCGGCATCGTCCTTCGTGGCTATGGGTCTGACGGATGCGGACGACAGCGAGTTCTACAAGAACGCCGGCAGTTCCGCCGACTACGACGGCTACTATGACGTCTCTGTCGATGCGCAGGAGAGCAACTACAATACGGCGATTGAAACGCTCAAGAAGTACTACAAGTACGACGAGGCGTCGCAGAAGTTTACCAACTTCCCGACCATCACCTATCTGTACAACACTTCCGAGGGTCACAAGGCCATCGGCGAGTATCTGCAGAGCGCGCTGGCTGCGATCGGCATCAACATGAACATGGAGAACCAGGAGTGGAATACGTTCCTGAATACGCGTAAGAGCGGCGATTACTCCGTGGCGCGTAACGGCTGGCTCGCAGACTACAACGATCCGATCAGCTTCCTGGATATGTGGACGACTGCTTCCGGCAACAACGACGTCCAGTTCGGCAAGGGCGACAATGCTTCGCTCAAGCACTACAGCCTCGACCTGACCGGTTACGGCATCGATGTCAACGTCAAGGACGGCACGTGGGCAGAGACATTCGACGTGCTGATTGCAAAGATCAAGACCTGCACCGACAACGACGTGCGCTACAAGCTGATGCATCTTGCCGAGGATATGCTCATGGATACCGGCTGCCTGTGCCCGCTGTACTTCTACACCGACCTGTTCATGATCGACGACAGCGTGGAGGGCTTCTTCTCCAACCCGCTCGGCTTCAAGTACTTCATGTACACGACAGTCACCGAGTAAGCCATCCCCCATCGGGGCTGCTGCAATGAAATGCTCCCTCTATGAGAGACAATGAAAAAAGCATTGTTATCATAGGGGGAGTTTTTATGCAAAAAGGAAATCTGCAAAAAATACACGATTTGCTCAAAAACACAGTTGCACAATTGGATAAAGGTGTATAATAGTGGCGGAAACTTCAAACACAAAATGAGTGGAGGCAGCCGCATGAAGAACAGGTCAAAATAGTTTTATTTCGCCGACCCTGCACTTGAACCGACGATGCTATTACGGTTGTCAATGGCTGAGATCACGATATCGCCGACAACATTGATCAGATTCTGCACTGTGCCCAGCAGGACTTCGCAGTAGATGGCAACAGGAAGAATACCGGGGATCTTTAGGTAATGGATAATAATCAGCACCCCGATCAGGATAGAACCGGGCTGGTTTGGCGCACCGATCGAGAGAAAAAACACCAAAACAGCCAGAAGCAGATAATTCCACCACGGAAGCGCAGTGCCGTTGGAGACGATCAAAATCATGGTGATCTCCATGATGATGAAGCAATTGCCGTCCAGGTTGATTTGCGCCAGAACGGGCATTGCATCCTCCAAATAGCTTCTGCTGATCCCGAAGATCTTGCTGCATTGACGGATGTTGAACGGAACG
>JAFSYM010000116.1 GCA_017450005.1 Clostridia bacterium | reverse complement strand
GCCATATCTTAGCCTCCCCTGTGTAAGGGCGCGGGTGTCCGGTGGACACCTCTGCCGCAGGCAGAAGCGCCGACCGAGCCGGTAGGCGAGACGGTGGGCGCCGAAAGGCGCTCGGAGGGGTTGTCACATCAGACGCTATCTAAAAAGCAAAAACAATCCCTCAGTCATGCTATCGCATGACAGCTCCCTTTACACAAGGGAGCCTTTACTTGACCTATTTCGGTCAATGTTCATGACAACAATAGCGTTTTGAGTTTTCAGTAAAACGATTTTTGCCGTGCGCCATAAAGGCGCACACAATCAGAATCAAGGCAAAAACGTTATCCCACAAAAAAACGTGAAGATCGATTTTTGTCATTCAAAAACCCCGTATCGCCTGCCTCATCGGCCAACGATACGGGGTTTGATTCTTTGCAGCTTTATGCAGCCAGCGCCGAGAATATCCTGCTGCCCTTGCGGTCGAGCCAGCGCAGCATACACGCCGACAGCGCCGCGAACAGGACGGTGCACAGCAGCAGATATGCCGCTGCGCCGATATGATAGCCGGCCAGCAGATAGAGCCCGCCGGGGACGACCGCAATGCCCCACCCGCCGAGCAAGGCGACTATAACCGAACCGCTCTGCTTGATCGGCACTGTTTCGTTTGTCCAGTTCAGCAGCGGCATGCGCACGCCGATCACCATATTAAACAGCGCCGAAAACACGCCGTACACCAGCGGCGTCACGCATACCATAACTTTGACCGACGCAGAAGACGGTATAATAATCGCTGCACAGATTCCGGCGAACAGCATCGGGATCTCCGTAAGAATAAGCTGCATGGCCGCCTTGGCACGCAGCACGGTTTTGGGCTGAATCGGCAGCGACTGTGCTATCCATAGGCTTTTACCCTCGAGCGAAACCGACGGCGCCGCCGGATCAATCATAGCGGTAATCAGGCAGAGCATGATGCAGATGAGCACCGCCGCAACATCCGGCCGTCCGGAGAGCGTACCGTTCACCGCATCGCAGATCATTTTGCCTTTAAGCAGCAGCGCAACGCCGGCAACCGGGATCATCAGGATGCTGAACCCGCAGTTGAGCATATAGTTGGGGCTGGACGTAAAGCGCGTAAATTCCTTTGCGAGCAATGCGCGAAACGCCGTCTTCTCTTTTGCCGTTCTTTCGACGTACCGCGCCTTTCCCGTACCTGCGCCGGAAGACGTGGCAATGCGCAGAAAGCTGCGGGACAGGACAAGCCACACAAGTGCAAACAGAACCGCTGCAACGGCCAGGAAAATAGCGGCGGAGAGCCAGCTTCCCTCGCCGATTCGTCCGAACAGATAAAGGATGTATGCCGCGCCCTTGATCTTATCGCCATAGGTTTGCGCATTGGTCAAAAGATTCTGTATCAGTATATTGGCTTTGAAATACACGAAATAATAGCCGCCGATAAACAGCAGAGACACCAGAACGGTGATGAAGCTCTTGTTTTTCAGTTTCAGGCTGATTTTGGCCACCACCCAGCCGAGCAGGCACGACAGCAGCAGCACGATCACCGTCACGACCAGCAGCAGCACAAGACCGCAGATCACACGCGCAAGCGAGAACCCGACAACAATCCAACTGACGACCAGTGCGGGAAAAAGCACTACGGACACATACATCGTGCCCATCAGGTACACGTTCAAAAGCCGCGCGGTCAGAATAATGCGCACCGGGATCGGCATCGACAGCAGCAGATCGTTGTCCCTGGCAAGATACAGTCCGGCATACGTATTGAACACACTGCCGAACGCGCCGAGCAATATGGAAATCCCGCTCGTCAGCAGAAAATAGAGCCATCCCATGCCTGCCTCGTGCAAGGGTCCGCACAGAGACAAGGCCATAGATGTGAATATGCCGCCGAGCATACCGACCATGATGACGATAAAGAAAACGAACCAGCCGATGATGGCGCCCTTGGAACGCATTCTGTTTTTCTTGGCGTCATAGAAGTAGCTTTTGAAAACCTCTGTAAACTGCTTTTTGAGAAGCACTTTCAGCATTTATTCCGCCTCCAGTTCCAGGAACACTTCTTCCAGACTGTCGTCGCCCTTGACTTCCTCCATCGTGCCGACCTTGATCAGTCTGCCCTGCTTGATGATGGCCACTTTATCACACAGCTTTTCCGCAACTTCCAGCACGTGCGTCGAGAAAAAGATCGCGCCGCCTGCCTCGCAGTGCTCGCGCATCATTTCCTTGAGCAGGTGCGACGATTTCGGATCGAGTCCGACGAACGGTTCGTCCATCACGATCAGTTTCGGCGCATGCAGCCATGCCGAAATCAGCGCCAGCTTCTGCTTCATGCCGTGCGAGTAAGCGGAGATCGGCTGGGAAAGATCGGCGGTCAGCTCGAACAGATCGGCGTACTTGCGGATCTTTTCCGCACGTTCCGCGGCGGAAATGCCGAACACATCCGCGATGAAGTTCAGATACTTCACACCGCTCATGAAATCGTACAGATCCGGGTTGTCCGGGATATAGGCCAACTCTTTTTTGCAGCGGATCGGATCTTCCAGAATATTCGTGCCGTTGACGGCAATCGTGCCCTCGTCAAACTGCAGAATACCGACCGCTCACTTGAGCGTGGTTCTCTTGCCCGCGCCGTTGTGCCCGATAAAGCCGAAGATTTCACCCGGCCGGATGTGCAGCGACAAGTCGTCGACTGCCTTTTTGTCCCCGTAGCGCTTGGTCAGATGCTCGATTTTTAACATGATTCTCTCTCCTTCTATCCGGTATCACGCATAATATGCGCGCAGCTTTTCGATATCCGCGTCGTCCGCAACGCCGCGCAGGATCAGCAGATCGTCCATGCGGAAGATCAGACCGCGGTCATGGTTATACCGCATGCATGTGTCGTCGCCTGCGACGAAAACGCCTGCGCCGGAAAGCGACTGCATGTACTGCGTCCCGACCGTCTCAACGCGCGTGCACTGAAAATCCAGAAAGCACTGCGTCACGCCTGTCCCGACGTCGAACGTCAGCGTCACATGCACCCAGCCGCGGAAACCGTCCGTACCGAACGCCGCAACGACGTCCGTATCGTCGACGCCGCAGCCGTACTGCACGATCACAGCATGCTCACGCAGCAGCACGCTGAAACCCGGCGTGCGGCGAAGGTCGCCCTGCGGGCTGTGCGTGCCGAGCACACACGCGGCCTCGGGCAGATCGGCGTCCGCCAGAAGCCAGAACGCCAGCGTAAAGCTGTCGGAATAGTCCGCGCCGTCAATGCGCAGACACCCTGTCGCGCCGAATTCCGCCGCCGAGCCGCGCACGCCGTTGGAGTAATACTTCACGCGGCCGGATTGTTCCGTCCGGCACCGGCCGCACGCATCCGCCGGATTGTCGTCGAAAAAGAAACAGCCCTGCAGCCGGTCCGCAAACAGGCCGCCGAGTCCCTGCGGCGCGTCGAACGGAACGCTCGAGCGCGGCGTCGGCGGTGTCGGCGGCTGCGGCTGAATATAGGCCGGTGTGTGCGCAAAGATGCCCTGCGGCACCTGCGAGGTGAAACCGCCGTCCGTATATGCCGGCACGGGCAGTCCGAGCGCGTACAGCACAATCGCCGCAATATCCCGCGTCATGGCAAAGCCGATCTTTCCCGGCAATACCGTTTTTCCTGTGGCGGTAAGATACACGTACTTCTCCGTTTCCGCCCAGCCGCCGTGACCGTGGCCGAAGCCGCCGTGATCGGCGATGCAGACAAACAGCGTTTCGTCTGCAATCCCCGCGCGCACATACGCGTCATAGATTGCGCCGAGATGTGCATCGGCACGTTCAATCGCCTGCAGGTGTCCGTCCGTTCCGTAGCCGTAATGATGTCCTGCGCCGTCCACATTGTCGAGCTGGACAAACAGGAACGTCGGTTTGTGTGCGACGCATTCGAGCACAAGCTGCGTCACCGCGTCGTCGTCGTCCGCCGTGCGTTTGTCCACACCGAGTCCGTCCTCCACGATTCCGATATTGATCGGTTCCCAGTTGACGACCGACGCAAGACGGGCGTCCGGGAAATGCGCGCGTATGCGGCGGAACACACTCGGCAGCGCATCGTTCACATACGGATGGCACGAAATATAGCCGTTCGTCAGACCGTGCACGGCCGGCAGCGCGCCCAGCAGCATCCCGCCCCAGTTTTCCGCGCTGATGGTCGGGTCCATGCTGTACGCGTATGCGGTCGAAGCGCCGTTTGCGAAGATCCGATCCATGCACGGTGTGTGCGCCTGCGTATTGAAATTGCCCATGCCGTCGATCCCGATCACGGCGACGTAGGTATATGGTTTCATCCGATCACCTGTCCGTTTCTGTTTTTTTCGATCATCGTTTGTTTATGTGTACGGGCGGCTGACTGCCGCCCGTAATGCATGCATTTATGGTTGTCAATCCCGCAGGGAAAAGCGGATCGCGTCGTCGTCGCCGGTACGGTTGTTGTATAAAAAGTCCTGAAGCATTTCCACAAGCGACGAGCCGGGCGGGATCATGTCCTGCGCCTTTTTGATATGCAGACGCCGCACAATCCGGTCAAGCCGTGCGGCGACACCGGTCAGCGCGATATACTCGACCGTCTGCGGCGTATACGGCGCGTTGCCGGGATAGATGTGCCGCAGAATCCCGAACACCACGTCCGTCAGCGCCGTTTCCCGCGCGTATCTGCGCTGCGCCGGTTCCATCCTGCGCCAGACATGGCCGAGCTTTGCGGCCGTCGAGAGCTTCAGCTTTTGCGCTTTGCGGCAGGCAAATCCGATCAGGTGCGGATGCGCGCGCAGCTTGTCTGTCGGCAGCAGGCCGTCGCCCAGCGTGAGAAACGCGTCGAAATCACTGGCGCCCAGCGGCAGAAGATCCTCTATGATGCCCGGAAAATTCAGCGGATGCAGCGTTTTATAAACAGGCCGTCCGTCGGACAGCGCGTCGATCCCGACGCTTTGAATATCACACACGCCGCTGTCGGCGTCTACTGTGACACGGCGCATTTTGCCCGCGGCGTTTGCGAGCGCAATCGTGCTCACGTCCAGCATCCACCGCCCGGCTTCGTCCGCATATCTGCGGATGCTCTGTACATGTGTATGGCCGGTGAAAACCACACGCACATTGTACGAAAGCATCAGCGCAATCAGCTCCCTGTATCCGCCGTACAGTTCATGCTCCGCCATGTGCCGGAAGACCTCCCACGGCGGCAGCACCGGGTGGTGCGTCGCCAGCAGCACATAGTCGCCCGCGTTTTGCGCGTCGCGCAGCGCGTTTTCGAGCCAGCGCGTGCCGTCCTCGAACAGGCCGCAATGGCTGCGGCCGTTGCCGTTGTCGTCGATCATCACAAGCCGCACGCCGCCGCAAAGCTGCACCACGTAGGAACGGCTGTCGCGGTGCACGTCGATTGCCTGACGCGGGCCGTACTCATAGTAGAAATCGAACAGATCGCTCTTGCGCAGAAAATCAATCGGTTCTGTGCCGGTCTCTGTATAGCGGCAGGCAGAAAAGCCGTTCTCATCCTCGCCCGCACCGCAGTAATCGTGTGTCGCCGAGATGACATACACACGCTTGCCCGCAGCGGTCAGCCGCTCGAGACGCGCGCGAAAATCCAGATGCGACGCACGGTCTCCGTTGTTTACGTTATCGCCCGTGAAGACGACCGTGTCCGTTTCTTCGTCGGCGAGGATTTTGTCAATATAGGCATCGAGAATCTGCGGCGTCGCCTTGAGCGCAATCTGATCGCCCCTCTCCCGGTTGGTGATGGGCTTGCCCTCGACCCAGATGTCGGGCGAGACAAGGTGACTGTCCGTAATGAGATAAAATGCAGTTTGTCGTTTCATGGCGTTATCAGCACTCGCCCTCGTCCGAATCCTGTACGCTCGCCACGTAATCCGACACGACGCGGCTGCGGCGTTCGGACAGCTCGTAGTACATCTGCGCGCGCTTTTTCTTGTTGATCGGCCAGAGCATCTTCGGCACGATGCCGAGAATACTTGTCGCGAACGGAACCACCGTAGAGAGCGCAAACAGCCAGAACTTGGTTTTCTCACTCTGCGTGCCGATCACCATGCCCTGCACGTAGCCGACTTTTTTCATGACAACGTTGTTGACGGAGTTTGTAAGAATGGCCTGCAGCTTTTGCACCAGCGATTTGGCAACGCCCGTCGTCGCCTCCATACGGTAACCGTTCTTCCACTCGCAGTAGTCCATCGCCTCGTTCCACAGATCGGCGTTGATGACCTTGTTGACGCCGAACAGGAGCTTCGAGAGAAATTCCGTAAAGCCGTAGCCGATGAGCATGGGCGTGAGTTTCAGATAATTCTTGTTGATCATGCCCAGACCGAAGAAACCGAGCGTGACCATATCGCCGTAGAAGTCGGCGCCGACCCATAGGAACTTGGAGGAGAACCGCCGCCGCAGCGGTGCGACGAACGCATAGGAGATCGAGCCGACCGGCGCGGAAATGCCGCTGACCAGCGCTTTGGCCGTATTGATCATCGTATCGCCGCCGAACACGTCGATCCAGTAGTTGTCCTGACTGGTGCCGATGCCGAAGCCCGCCAAAAAGTCGGACAGCGTCATCAGCAGCACGGGGTAGTTTGTCACGATCGCGCGGAAGCCGGCCTTCAGATCCGGCCGCTCAATCGACTGCGGCACGCGCTCCTTGGACACAAGGAAGAACCAGAATGTAAACGCCGAAGAAACCAAGGCGCAGAAGACGCCCATGCCCATGAAGATGCTGCGCATCGGCGTTTTCCACCGGCCGGTGGAAACCATGTCGTACATGAAACCGAAAACATACCGCGGCATATCCTCGCCCATATAGCCGGTCAGCAATTCCGCGAGCGTAATCAGCCGCACACGTTCGGTCGGGTTCGGCGTGATTGTACTCATATAGCCGCTTCTCGCCACGCCTGTGAAGGTGTTCGCCGTTTCGGTCAGCACATTAAATGCAAAGTAAAAAATCAGCTTCGGGATATAGGTGGCCGCCGTGTTCGGGAAGAAGTACGGCAGGAACCAGTACAGCAGGCCGATCAGTGTCATCGGAATCTGGAACAGCACCAGATAGGGACGAAATTTACCGATCCTTGTGCGCGTATTGTCCACGATGGCAGAAATGAAGGTGTCGTTGATGACGTCCCACGCGCCGGTGAACAGACCCACCACGGCGGAGATACCGAAGTCGATCTTGACCACGTCCCAGATATACCGCTGCTGGAATCCGTTGATGTTGAACGAATTGGAGAAGTCGTTGAACAGATAGGCGATCGTTTCCTTTGTTCCGACGTAGTTATAGCTGCGGTAGACGTTGGAATTGAGTGTTTCCTCATCGATCTTGACCGGCGTGTTCGTTTTCTCACTCATCGCTTGCCACCTCCAGATCTGTGACGTATACGGTCGTGCTGTCCGAGTATGTGTGACCGGCATACTGCATCGTGACCACGACCTCGATCGGTTCGTCGCAGGGTTTCAGCACCGTCATCATGCCGTCTTCGTCAAACGCCAGCACACCCGGCACACTCGGCGAATAGGTCAGCTCGTAATCGTCGCTGGAATCGCCGTCCTTTGTGGTTATTTCCAGACCGAGACCGAGCTTTGTCCCGTCGCTCGCTACAACGCCGCCGCCCGTAAAGCGCATGCCGTAGTGCTTGAAGCTGACATGCTGCACGGTCGTGTACGGCAGTTCGATCTCGGCGGTCTGCACCGCGGCGTCCGGAAGCGCCAGACGGACAGTCGCGCGGACGCGGAATTCGTGCCGGAATTCAGCCGAGAGCAGATGATCCGTCGCATGGTCGAGGCGGTATTTCTCCTCTGCGCCGACTGCGGTGATTGTGACTCGGTCGATCGCGGCAACGGACGAGAGTTTCTCCGCGATTGCGGCGAAAACTTCGCTTTGCGCCATCCTGTCCGTGTCGATCGCGGCAGGATCACGGGTCAGGGCAATGCTGTACGCATCCTCCCGTTTATCCTTTCCGTCCTCCTGCTTCAATTCATACGCCGAAACATCGGCGCCCGACAGGGGCGACGGCGCGTCCTGCGTCTGCGACATGAGAGCGCCGGAAACAGACGGATAAAATGTGCCGATCTCGCCCTCGGAACGTTTGGCAATAAACTGTAAAACGCCGTTGTCCGCGTCGGAGAAAGGCGTCTGCCATTCGCCGTCGAGCGAAACGTCCGTGTGCCAGCTTCCCTCCGCGTCGTCGGCCTGCATCGTCTCGGCGTAGAGCCGCTCAATGAATGCGACTGTGTCTTCCTGTGTCGTCAGATGCTGCGTCAGGTCGTCGCGCGCCGGCGGATCGGGAATCTCGAATCGCGGCTTGTTGAATTCTTTCTTAGCATAGATCGTAACGCAGAAGAAACAGGTGCCGATCAGCAGGACGGCGATCAGGATACCGAGCGCGATTCTTGCTTTTTTTGTCATGGGCTTTTTCATGCTTCTTTGCCCTCCTCTTCCGCGATCAGCGCTTCCTCCAGCGCGTGCATCCGTTCCTCACGCTCCTCCTCGCTCTCGAAGATCGGCAGCGGCAGCGAATCGAGATCGACCTCGCCCGCGCGCACCTTCTTGAGCAGCTCGCGCCGTTTCGGATCAAACTCGCGGTACTGCGGTTCAATCCCCTTTTTCAGCAGCGCACGATTGATGAACAGCACAACAAGGAACATGGCCATAGCGGCCAGCGCGCCGAAGCCGATTGTCGGACGCGTCATGGAATCCGCGCCGATCACCCGCCAGAGCACAAGCTCGGCAATCTGTGACAGCAGCGCAATCGCGGCGCCGATCACCGAAACGGTGCACATGAATTTCGTCGAGCGCGTCAGATTCAGAAACCCGAGCAGCAGCGCACCAACAAGCAGAAGATCCAGCACTGCGCATACGACAAGGCATGCTGTCGGCACGACGACCGCAACCGCCGCATTAAAAAACGGCGCACTGCCGAGAAAGGCCGGGATCTGCTGCACAAATCCGTTTTGAACCGCGCCGACGATGCCGAGGATGCCGGCGGAATACGTCCAATCGAAAAACGGTACGGAAAACTGCACCCCGCCGAACGGCAGCAGCAGCGCCGCGGCGGTAAGCAGTGTGCAGATAAGCCGCACGATCTGCAGCTTGCCGCCGATGAAGTTCGCTTTGACGCGGGCAATCACCATGCGTGCCGCGCCGGCTTCGAGCTCCGTGCGCTTTGCGTCGCGCATAAGCCCCTCCTGCTGCGTGAAGTACATGATATTGACGCCGCAATGTTTACAGTTGGGTTTGAGATCGAAGAGTGCGATCTCGCCCCCGCATTTCGGACATTTCATGCGATTACCTCCGTAGATAGGGATAGTCAGCGTTTGTCAAAGGGAGAACAGACCAGATTGATAAAGCGCAGGAAGAAATAGGCCAGATCGCGCCAGAATTTTTCCTGTGCCGGCATCGGATTGGATGCAGTCGTCTTTTCGCGGCTCGCGCCGAAAAGATCGGCCGGAACCGAGGAAATGAAATGCGCCGGCTGCTCGATTCCGAGCGCGTACAGCGCGATTGCCGAAACGTCGCGGTTGTGCACGCCCTCCGCCAGCACTGTCTGATTGACGGAATGTCCGGCAACCGCCAGAATCGCTGAGCTTTCTTCTTTCGTCGTGCCGCCGTGGCCGTTCGTCGTCTCGCCGTGATCCGCCACGACGATGAACAGGCTGTCTTTCATCAGGCCCTTGGCGTCGATCGCATCGTACACTTCGCCGAGATATTTGTCGGCGTTGACGACGGCGGCGTAGTATTCGTCGCTGAATCCGCCGTGGCTGTGCGCGGCATGGTCGACCTCGTCAAACTGCACGAACATCAGCTTGGGCACACGGCCGAAGGCGATGTCGTGTGTGATCGCCTCTGTCACCAGCGCATCCGACTTGCGGTTTACCTTGCGCACGTGCAGATCGTTTTCGATGATGCCGTGATTGATGGCGCTCCAGTTGCAGTAGGAGGACAGCAGCGCATCCGGAAAAGCCTTGCGCGCATAGTAGAAAATGGAATTGTTCGACGAATCGGAACCGCGCTGTGTTTTGGATGCGCTGTCGTTGGTAAAGCCGTGCGTCGCATAGTCAACGCCCGTAAGGATCGATCCCCAGTTCTGTGCGCTGACTGTCACAACCTCTGTCTGCGCGTCGTGGCGATAAGCGTTGTCGGCAAAGATACGGTCAAAGTTCGGCGTGTCGCAAATGCCGAACGCCGCGCCTGCGCCGTCGATGCCGATGATGAAGACGTGCTCGTATCGGCCGAAGCTGTCGTAGCTTTCGGCGGCAAAGCCGACACACGCACACGATACGGCAATCAGTACGCACAGAAGAACGGAAATCACTCTTTTCATGTTTTTCTCTCCTTTATGATAGCATTTCAATGCGGATGGCATTGGTCATATAGGTAAAGCTGATTTTGACAATAGTGTTGTCCTGCGGCACGGTAAAACGGCTCTTTCCGCCGGAGCCGGAGTAAATCAGTCCGCCGTCCTCACAAACACATGCAGACAGCGTTCCCCATGTGGATATGCCGAAGTCGTATTCTCCGGCGTACGGCATCACAAAAGACAGCGCATACGTACCGTCGCCGACATAGTACATACGGGTAATCTCGCTGTTGGAGTCGTTGGCCACCGCGCCGACATACGGCTGAAAGCTGCCGTAGAGCACGACCTTTTCCGGCAGACGAACGCCCGTTTGCGGGTCGTCCACGTCGCGTGCACCGAAGTCAAGCATATCGGAAGGATTCGCCAGCGCGCGGTACTTGCCGTATCCCGCATGCAGCAGACGCGCCGCCGCATCCTCCTGTGAAAAACCGTCCGGACAAGCGTCGGAACGGTTGTTGAGCCGATAAACGCGCTCCTGTCCGTCGAAGCTCTCGCCGAGTCCGCGCATGAGCGGAAAAGCAAAGAATCCGTCCGGATTGTTGACGGCCGTCCACTTGAACGTATAGTCCAGAAAACGGTTGCGCGCGTCCTCATCCTGATAGGCGAACCACGAAATCTGGTCGCCGCCCCACCACTGGTTCCACGCAAGCTCCTGCTCGCTCTGGTGCGCGTGCGCCCAGTTGTCGCGTCCGCCCCAGTTGTCATACTCGTACAAAAACGGCAGCGCCTTTTCATACACACCCTCGGGCGAAATGCCGCCGCCGGACTTGCCCTCGCGCACAAGCACAAGTTTTTCACCCGGGCGGTCGAGCACGGGATAGCGTGTAAACGGCATGGCGTTGTAGTCGAGCAGACTCCTGCCGTGCACGACCAGCGAATGCGAATGCGCGTCGAAAATCACCTTGTGCCGGCGCGCATGTTCGCGTCCGTATGCACGCAGCATTTCAATCACGCGTCCGATCGCTGTGTAGCCCCTGTCTTTGGCGGCGTAGAGATGAATCTGCCCCATGTGGAACGCCTCGCAGCCGCAGTCTATGTACATCCTGCCGCGGTAGTAGAACCACATCTGCGTCTCAAGCCGCGCGATGTCCGGCATGTTGTCGCCGGGACACATCGTGCAATCTTCGTGGCGGAACGTGCGGTTTTCGACCGGCAGGCCGAACGCCTCAAACACGAACGGCGGGATCGGCGTGCGCTCGAGATCCTCGCGATAGACCGCCTCGAAAATACACGCCTGCAGAATGATCTCCGGATCGGCTGCGTGAATCTTTTCCGCCGCGGCGCGCACACGCGCAAAGTGCGTGTCGTCCGGCTCGGACGCTTTCCAGATTCCGGCGGCACGGCCGAGAAACTTCAGACCGAGTTTCAAAATCACACGGATGTCGTCGTCGAGCGTGTCGCTCATGGTGATCCACTGCGCCGACGCTGCGTGCGCAAGATAGTATTCCAGCGTTTTGCGCGGCATAGCGCCGTCAAAATAGCCCTCGCTCATTGGAATCACTCCCTATATGTTGTATATATTATCATATCTTGTCGAAAAGTGCAATGCTTTCGCAGGAAACCGCGCCGATCCCGCGCAGCGACTGACGGCAGAACGCGCGGAACGCTCTCTTCCACAGTTTATTTCGGTACCTTATTATTTGCTGGAAAGGAACACATCGCGCACGGCTTCCAGATAGCCGTAACCGTACACGTCGTCCGGTTCCAGATAACTCATTTCCGTCCACTCGTTCCATGAATTGATGGTCACAAGCGGCACGTCGTTATAGCGGTCGGCGTATTCCTTTGCCATCTGCAAACCCTTCCGGAAGTTCTCCGGCGTGTTGTTTGTCAGGATTGGCAGCGTGAGGAATCTGTGGCGCGGATTATTGTCCCAGCCGATGGAAACATGCGGATAATAAGGTACCGAATATTCCGAGCGGATACGAGCCCATTCTTTCTCCAATTCGTCCAGCGCATGAAGATACCCGTTGTCGCAGTTGACAAAATGACAGAATTGATAGTGCGTCACGGAGTCCGCGCCGAGCATGCGCACCAGATCTTTTGTCGAACCGGTACGGCCCGAATCCACGCCGCTGACATTGACGGCGTGCTCGCTGTAGATCGTCAACTGCAGATGCAGATCCGGAAAGCCCGCTTCCTTTGTCAGTGTGCGGAAAGCGTCGAGCGCCTCGCGTGTTTTGTCGATCCCGCCCAAGCCGCGCACCAGATTGCTCATCTCATAGATCATAAAGACAGGACAGCCGTTGATCTTATAATAGTTCGGCCGTTTGAAATACAGGTCGATCACACGCCGGCAGATGCGGTCGAATTCCTCGCGCGGCTGCGTGCCGAGCCAGATAATCTCGTCGAGCTGCGTCTGACGTTTATCCCACGTGTATCCAGCGTCATGATTGGCCCACATGAGATAGAACTGCATATCCGTATTGTTGGCCGCGCCGAGGAAGCCCTCGTCGAGGCACTGCTCCAAAAACGGGCGGCGGTCGTACCAGTACCAGTCATAGATGAACACATTCACGCCGTGACGCACCGCCTCGCGGATCTGCATTTCCATGACCTTGGGGTCCGCCTCGTCTACCGTACCCCAAAGGGGTTTGCGCGGCAGAATCTGCCCCTCGACGCGCGATTCGGCGGAAAGCACCGTCTGCCACTCGCCGATCCCCTGCTCCCAGAACTGGTAGGCGCGTTTTTCCCTGCCCGTATAGGACGGCCAGACATAGGCGGCCACATCGTACTTTTTCATTTCGCACTCCCCTTTTCTTCCAGCTTTCCGTCGCGTACCGACAATTCGAGCGTACACGCAATATCCTGCGAGGACGTACCGAGCAGCAACGTATACTCGCCGTCATGCAGACCGAAGCGCATCGACGGATCGTAATAGAAGAATGCCGTTTGCGGCAGGCGCAGCGTCACACTGTCCGCCTGTCCGCTGCGCAGATGCACGCGGCGGTATGCCTTCAGCTCACGCACCGGACGCACAACACTGCAGCCGCACGCGGCAAGATACAGCTGTACTACTTCGTCGCCGTCGAAACGCCCGGTATTGCGCACCGTCACAGTCACTTCTACGCCCTCGTCCGTGATTTGCAGGCACGCATCGGAGAGTGCAAACGACGTATAACTCAAGCCGAAACCGAACGGGAACATCGGCTTGCCGTCGTCGTCGCAGTAGGCATAGCCGCGTCCGGACGGTTTGTGCGCGTAAAAGAGCGGAAGCTGACCGACGCTTTTGGGAATCGTGATCGGCAGCTTGCCCGAAGGATTTGTCACGCCGAACAGGATTTCCGTGATCGCTTTGGCGCCCTGCTCGCCCGGATACCACGCTTCGAGCACCGCGCCGGCATGGTCAATCCAGCCGCGCATGTCGATCGGCGCACCGTTCTGTAAAACCACCACGGCGTTTTTGTCCGCTTTCATCAGCCGCAGGATCGACTGCTCCTGATCGTCGGTAATCGTCTGTTCGGCTCGGTCGACGATCAGACCGCCGCCATCCTGCGCGGCACGATGCACGGTGACGGAAGGCAGACGCAGATCACTGCGATCGCTTCCCTCACCCTCTACAATGGATGTGAAATACAAATTCACTTCGCATGTCGGCGCCAGTGTTTCAATATCGCAGCTTTCGCCGTAAATCACCTGTATGTTTTCGCCGAGGAACGCACGCAGCGCCTGCAGCGGCGTCGGCGCATCCTCCCCCTGCCAGGGCGTTCCATAGGGACCGGCGTAATTGGAGCCGATCGGGATGATGTTCGCGCTGTGTCCGAACACGCCGACACGGCGTACATTTTCTTTGGAAAACGGCAGAACGCCGTTGTTCTTCAACAGAATGATCGTCTCGCGCGCCGCCTCAAGCGCCAGCGCACGGTGTGCATCGCAGCGCACAAGCGCATCGGCTGCGGCGGGATCGCGGTAAGGCTCGTCGAACAAACCGAGACGGTATTTGAGCGTCAGAATGCGCAGCACATTCCGATCAAGCTGCCCCTCGGTCAGATAGCCCTTTTCGATCGCCTCGCGCACCACGTCGAACTTGCCAAAGGGCAGGATCACATCCAGACCCGCTTTCAGCGCCATGGCGGTCGCCTGTGCCTCGCACGACGCCATGCCATGCGCCGTGTGCACGCCCTCTGCGCCGGAATAATCGGAAACAACAATGCCGTCGAAGCCCCATTCGGTTCGCAGAATGTCTGTCAGCAAATGCGCGTTTGCTGTGCAGGGCACGCCTTCCCATGCGTTATACGCCGCCATCACCGCCTGCGCGCCTGCGTCAAAGCAGGCCTTGAACGGCGGAAGAATGGTTTCGCGCATGGTGCGCTCGCTCGTCTCGGCATAGTTGGAGTCGCGTCCGCCTGCGCCGTAATTGTCCGCAAAATGCTTGGGCGTGGCGACGACGCCGTTCTTTTCAAGTCCCTGACACATAGCAGCGCCCGTATCGCACGACAGCAGTACATCCTCGCCGTACGTTTCAACCGTCCTGCCCCAGCGGCAGTCGCGGACAAGATTGACGACGGGTGAAAACACCTGCCGCACGCCGACCGCCGCGCATTCGCGTCCGATCACGTCGGCCACGCGTGCGACCAGGTCGGGATCGAATGAAGACGCGAGCGCAATCGGCTGCGGAAAATTGGTTGCCATCCCCCACTGCGCGCCGTGCAGCGCTTCGCCGTTTTCGATCGGCGGGATGCGGTGCGGCTGCGCCTCAATGCTGCGGCGCACGTCGTCGTTGATCTGCGCCGCCACCTCGGCGGGCGACGCGGGCGTTTGGCGCGTATAGTGCATGAAGTGGCCGGGATTGCGGTAATGCCCGAAGCGCGGATTCCGCCGCGCAGCATACCCGTCGTCCACCTCAAAAATCATGTCGGATGTGACCTGATATATCTTTTCCTCCAGCGTCATCTCCCGCAGCAGTTCCTGCGCACGGCCAAAAGCGTCATCCATGTGCGTTTCCTCTCTTAAAACACAGTGTGTTGATTTCACAAAGCGGTTCGTCCGCCGAACCGTATACGATGCATGTCAGCGGCTCTGTACACGCCGGAACCGTCAACTGCATTCTGCACTCGATCCACTGCGTCGACTGCGGCAGCTCCGCCTCGATCACAGACTTTTCACCGACCGTGACGCGCAAACGCGCGGGATGCGCTGCGCGGTACTGCACCGAAAGTGTATATTGTCCCTGCAGGAAGCGGATCGGGCTGAACGAAAAGCCTGATCCGTCGCGCAGACCGACAACCGGAAATCGACTGTCCGCCGTCTCGGTAACATATGCGCCGCCGAAAAAGCGGCACGCATGCACGCTCGACGTGATGTGTTCGGGCAGCAGCTCGCGCACAAAACCGTTCGTCGTCGGGACAGCCTGCGTAATCCTTCCCGCGGATTCATCCACGCGCAGCCGCTCGACGTGCGCGCGGCGCGAGAATTGCGTATTGCCTGTGGAAGCGTGGTAAAAAACATACTATTCCTCCCCGATCCGGACAATCGAGCCGTGATTGTTCCACGACGCGGGATCGCAGCCCGTGTTGTCGATCACGGTGCCGCAGCGCGTATAGGGGCCGTACGGCATGGAGCTGAGCGCATAGTCGAGCTTCGTCGGCCGGCCGCCGTTATGGGGGTATTCGTCCGTGAATTCGGACGCGTAGATCATGCAGTACCGTTCGCCGACCTTGCGCAGAGACGATCCTTCATGGAATCCCTCGCGTCCCGGCGCGTTGGACAGCACGTCCGTGTGCACGCTCTGCGGCAGAATCGTGCACATGTCGTCCGCCAGCTCTCCCATATGCAGACTGAATTGTCCCCACGTATAGTAAACGTGTCCGCTGTCCTCGAGGACGGACGGATCAATGCCGCGGATCGGCTCGCCGCGCAGCGTAATCTGCCGCGCATTTGTAAACGGTCCCGTCGGCGACGTGCTCTGCGCCACACCCTCCGTACCGTCGGACAGGCAGAAGAACAGATAATACTGTCCGTTATGGTACAGCGCATCCGGCGCGTACAGCACCGCCTGTGACCACGGCACGTCCGATACGGCAAAGCACACGCCGTGATCCGTCCAGTCGGTCAGGTCGGAGACCGGTGCGGAGAACACATGGTAGCGATCGCTGCAGTAGCCGCCGCCGAACAGATCATAGGAACCGTACAGGTATACCCGCTCGCCGAACACTTTCGGTTCGCCGTCCGCAACATAGGTCGGAAACGGCAGAAAGGGATTGAGTCCGGGCGACTGCGGGTTCATCGGGCGTGTTGTATTCATTGTGCCGTCAGCGTCAGCTCGATCGGATCGGAATACTGATGATAAGCGCTCTCGGCACGCACACGCAGCGTGTACGTTTTACCGCTCTCGAGCGTACCGGTCCCGATATGGAAAGAGGCTGTATTCGTGGGATCGTGGATATAGTAGTCATTGACAAGATTCTTTGCAAAGACCTTCTTGCCGCTCTCGTCAAGGATCGTGAGCTTGTACTCGTGTACGATGTACGCCGTCTTCGCTTCGTCGAACGTCACGACCCACTCGCCGTTTTCGTCCTTCTGCGCCGATGCCTTCGCGGTCTGCGGGAACACGGGCTTGCTGTCGTGCGCCTTCAGGTTTTTGTATGTATATGCAAACGAATCACGGTCATTGACGTCGTCGATGTACCAGTCGCAGAAATACGTGTCGCTCAGAAGATCGTAGCCGCGCAGACGCACGCTCCCGTCGTTGTCCGCCTCGATCACGCACATCTGCGCCGCGTCCTCATATCTCTCCGGATGCTGCCCGACAATGCCGTCGACGTCCAGCTCAAAGCGCGCCATCGCGCCCACGCCGACCGCCGTATAGGACGCCTGATTGATCGAACGCGGGTCGTTCATCGGGAAATGCGAATGGCCGGAAAAATCCACGACGGACGTGTGGCCGTTCAGCACGACGTTGATCTGCGGGTCGCCCCAGACCGTGCTGCCGTAAACCGTGCCCCACGGGTGCGGATGCTGGAAAACAAAGATTGCCTTGCCGTTCGACTTTGCCTCTGCCTGCTTAACGGATGCGGAAAGCCAGCGCAGACTTTTGGGCGTAAACGTCCACTCCGTCAGACTGCGCTCACCCGAAAAAGCAATGCAGGAGAAGCCGTTGATCTCGGTCACGGTGTCCGGCTCATGGCCGAAATATTTGCGGAACAGCGCCTGATACTCCGCCGTATTCTTGAACTCATGGTTGCCGTGAATGTTGACGAGCTTCGTCTCCGGGCGCACATGCGCTTTCAGCGTCTCGGCATACGCCGCATAGTCCGGCTCGGTGCCGATGCTCGAAAAATCGCCCAGTCCGAAGAAACCGTCCACGCCCGCATATACGGGATCGCTGTCGAACAGCCTGTACGCCGTGTCGATCGCGTCGGCGACGTTTTCATTCTCGTTGTGCGTGTCCGTGAATGCAATCAGCCGCACCGTCGGCACAAAGTCCGCGGGCGTCTCCGGCAGCATGTTCGTCACATCGCCGCGCATACGCTGCACGCCGCCCCAGCAGAGCGTGACCACGCACAGCGCCGCCAGAATGCCTACCACCGCGCCGAGCACGGTCGCAATCACCTTGCCGATGGTCTTGAACACCTTTTTCATGATACGTTCTCCTTATCTGTACACCTTGATCGTTTTGATCTCAAACGGGCGGAAACGGAGCTGCAGGGCGTCCTGCGCAATTGTGAGCGCCTCCTCCTCGTCCTCAAGCATATTCGTCCGCACCGCGCGCGCGGTCGGCACGCCGAAACGCACCGACGCCATCGTCTGTGTGCCCTCGCATTCATACATGCGTACCACAAACGCATCCGCATCATCTTCGGCCGGTTTGACGGATTCCGCAACCACGTTCGGCGCGTCAATCGAAAGGATCGGCTTGCTGCTGCGCACTGCGCCGCGTATGCTGTAGATCGGAATGTTCAGCATATAGGCCGGCTGCACAACGGCTTCGGCGCCATAGCCCTGCGGATGCACCAGCAGAGAATACGTCATCTCGTGCGCACCGCAATCGCCGGTCACATTCGGATGCAATCCGCCGCGATGCAGCGACAGGCGCAGATTGCAGTCCGAAAGACTGACGCCGTATTTGCAGTCATTGAGCACGGCTGCGCCGAAATGCGGTTCGCTGACGTCGGTAAAGTTGCGGTTGCATACCTCAAACTTGGCAAGCTCCAGACTGTTGTTTTCCGTTGTGGGTCGGCGGATCGAGCCGTACTGAATCTCACAGCGCGCATACGGCGCGTTGACGTCGAGATCGAATCCGGCCTTGAGCAGGCGGTGCGGGCTCTGCCAGTCCACCAGCGTATGGAAGTCGATACGCGGCGTGTCTGCATAGCAGACCAGATCCTGTACGACGCGCGTACCGTCGCCGATTTCAAACGTACTGCGCAGACGGATTTCCACCGCGCCATCCGTCACAACCTCCCGCGCACAGAAGCCGTGTACAGGCCGCAGGGCATGCACCGTGCTGTATTCCACATCCCAGTTGTCGTATTCAAGCGGCAAATCCTCGCCGAACAGGAACACGCCCAGCGGCGCGCCGCCTGCCTTGCGCAGTTCCCGCCCGGTTGTCCGCTCGACCAGCGAAGAAATATAGCCGTCCTCATCAAATACCAGCGTCGCATACGGCGTTTGCAGCGTCGTGCCGTCATAGACAAAGGGCGACTGCGCCTGCACGGGCGATGCACACAGCGAAAGCGTTTCGCTGCCGAAGCCGTCCAGACGAAGGCCGCCGACAGCCAGTCTCTCGCGGCCGCATACGTCGGTGTACCGCTGCGAGGGATAGTCGTGCGCAAAGCCGTCCGCCTCGATCACAGCCGGATCGGTGCGCGGGAAGGACAGCGTATTGAACACCGTCACGCTGTCGCCCGCATCGGTCAGCATACCGGCAAACTGCGCTGTCGCGGCGGCATAGCCCGCCAGCACCTCGTCCATCTCGCGGTTGAACCGGTCGTAAACAGGCGTGATGCTTGTGCCGGGCAAAATATCATGAAACTGGTTTTTGAGCACTGTTTTGAGCAGCGTATCGCTTTGCGGAAGACGCGGCGCGCCGGAGAGCACGTTGAAGTATTCCATATCGCGCATCGCATACTCCGCCTTGCGGTTTTTGCGCTTGACGTCGTGATTCTGCGTGAGCGTACCGCGGTGCAGCTCAAGATACAATTCGTCCCGATACACGGGCAGATCGGCCTTTTGCGTTTCCAGCTCGTGCATAAAAGCGCTGATCGTCATCGGCTCCATCACAGGCATGCCTTCCATATGGGAAGCGCGTTTTGCCGACTCCAGCATCCCGGCTGTCGGACCGCCGCCGCCGTCGCCGTATCCGAAGGCGAGCAGACGCATATCCGTCGTATCCTTGAGCGTAATGTCGTGCACAGCGGCAAAGCCGTCGTCCGTATCCGGCCAGCCGTGCGTGCGCGGGAAATGCGTGAGCACCGCGCTGCCGTCGATGCCCTGCCAGATGAAGCTCTCAAACGGGAACCGGTTCAGCTCGTTCCATGCGATCTTGGACGTGTAAAAGTATTTTGTCCCACAGCCGCGCATGATCTGCGGAATGTTGGCGTTATATCCGAATGTGTCAAGCAAAAAGAAGCAGTCCGACGTATATCCGAAATTCTCGCGTGTGAACTGCTGTCCCTTGAGAAACTGCCGCACAAGCATCTCGCCGGATGTAATGTTGCAGTCGCATTCCACGTAGACGCCGCCATTCGGCTCATAACGCCCCTCGGCGACACGGCGTTGCATATCCTCAAAAATCGAGGGATAGCTTTGCTTCATCCATTCGCTGTGCAATGCGGAGGACTGGAAGAACTGATACTCCGGATACTGCTCCATCAGGTGCAGCGCGTTCGAGTAGGTACGCGCGCACTTGCGCATTCCCTCGTCGATCGTCCACAGCCACGCTGTGTCCAGATGCGAGTGGCCAATATAGCCCACCTTGCCGAACACGCGGGAGTTGCCGCCGCGGAAAAACGGACGGGAAATCTCCAAAGCGGCCCGCACGCCCTCGCGTACAGCTTCCTGCGTCGCATGGCGCGGAGACAGAACCAGCACGTCGTGGATCGCGTCAAGCGCACGTTTCGCGCGCGCGGCAGGAAAACCGTCCTGCGGAAAACGCTCCGCCGCGCCGAGCAGCTCGCGCAGGTCGAACAGCAGCGTAAAGATCTCCTCATCGCGCACACAGATCTCGACGCCCTCGTACGTATGTGAAAAGCCCTGCTGCGGAATATCCGGGTATTCATAGTTATCATATGGATCCGTGTCAATATTGAAATGTCCGGCATAGCACTCAAACGCCATGCCGATTTTGTCGCCCGCCTTGCCGACGCCGATGAACTGCGCGGCGTGATTGCCGCCGACGTATTCACGGTTTTTGGTGTTGAACAAGCCCTTCGGGACGCCGTTCAGAAAGAACAACTGCTCCCTGCCGCCGCACATCGACACGGCGTACAGTTTCTGTCCGTCCAGCTCAGGCGGTACAGTATAGTCGCCGCACACCCACAGATTCATCCACTCGCCGCCCCATGACGTCCCCTTTTCGAGCGGTTCCAGACCCGATTGCGGCACCGTGCGCAGATGCTCCGTCGTGGTCAGACTGCACACATGCTGCAGCTCTCCAACCTTGCGGTAAACAAGCTTTTCATAGATATGCAGCGTTTTTTCCAGCTTGTTGTAAATCCGGCGTTTCAGATTCTCGTTATACATGACTTACCGCTCCCTTTCTTCCGCGTCGCGCATCTTACGAAGATCCGCATGCACGCTCTCCAGTTTCTTTTTGGACAGATCGTATCCGATGAACAGGATCACCGCCATCAGCGCGAGCATGATCGCAGGCACAAGCGTAGAAATGTCGTACAGTTTGGAGAGCACTTCTCCGGACAGACCGATGCCCTTCTTGGACAGCTCGCCGTCATAGGCGATCCATGCCAGCAGCGCGTTCAGCCCCACGCCGGCCAGCGTCTGGCCGAGCTTGCGGGTAAAAGAAAACACCGCGTACGCCATGCCTTCTTCACGTTTGCCGGTTTTGACTTCATAGTAGTCGATCGTATCCATCACAAGCGCCCACACTTCCAGCACCAGGAACGTCTGGCCGAGGCCGGAGAAGAATGTAAAGACCAGAAATACCATGGGGTTCATCGCAAGCGCCGTGCCGCGCAGAAGGAACAGCACAAAGTTGACCGCGGCCGCAAACGCCATACCGACCGCGCACAGCTCTTTCTTGCCGAATTTTCTGATGAGTTTGTTCATCACAGGGATGAAGATCGCCATGGGCACATAGGTGCAGATCGTGACGAAAGCATACAGTCCCGGCTTGCCGTAATAGTCGGTAAAGAGATAAGTATAGGTCGACTGATAGTAGAACTGGAACGCAATCAGCAGCATCGACGCCATCGAGAGCGTCACAAACGCGCGGTTGCGGAACAGTTCGCGGATCGTTGTGAACGCGCTGTAGTCCTTGTCCTTCTGCCGCTTCTGCGGGGCGATACGCTCCTTGGTCATCTTGTAGTGCAGGAAATAGACGCCCACGGAGAATACGGCGAGCACGACGACGCACCAGAACAGCTTTGTCTCGTCCAGCGCCTTGATATCGGTACCGTTGGCATATTTGCCCGTCACGGTGTAGACGATCATCGGCAGCAGAATCGTGCCGGGCAGACCGCCCACGCCCGCGCCGATCGAACGCCACATCGACAGCGACGAACGCTCCAGTTCATCGTCCGTGACGACGGAAGCGAGCGAACCGTACGGGATGTTGACGGCCGTGTACATCATGCCGTACAAAATATAGGTAATGTATGCATAGACGAGGTATTTTGTCTCGGACAGTCCCGGAATCTTCCAGAACATCAGCACCGCCGCAATCGCAAGCGGCACGGAGAAGCCGAGAATCCACGGACGGAACTGTCCGCGCGGATTGGGCTTTCTCGACTGGATGAACGCGCCCCAGATCGGGTCGTTGATCGCGTCCCAGATACGCGCGATCAGAATCAGAATCACAATCTTGCCCGGGCTGATGCCCAGCGCGTCGGTGTAGAATTTATTCTGAAATGCGCCGATCAGGGAAAACGTCAGCAGTCCGCCCGCGTCGCCGAGCGCATAGCCGACCTTGTCTTTGAACTTGATGCCGTGCGTTGCAGTTGCCATATTAACTCTCCTTTATTATTTGATGAACAGCGAAATGCCGCTCAGCAGCATTAAAATATATGTCAGGTTCAGAAACATCTTGCGGCTGAGTTTTTTGCACACGAAATTGCCGACGACCAACGCAGATGCAAGTACCGCGACGCTGATTAAAGACAACCTTACCGTGTGCGCTGTGAACAATCCGCTGTGCAGATCCGCCGCAAACAGTACGCCGTTGAGCAGAATCCAGACTGCGCTGAGTGTGCCGCGAAAAGCGTCCTTGTCGCGCAGTTTCCCGTTTGCGTACGTCACGAGCAGCGGACCGCCGCACACAAACATGCCGTGCACAACGCCTGCTGCAAGCAGCAGCGCAACCGATACGGGTACGGGCAGCTTTTTCTCCTCCCGACGCAGCAGTGATTTGACGATATTCATGAGCGCAAACACAATTACGATCACGCCGAGCGTCTTGTACAGCAGCGAAGGGTTGCCCGTGAAGAAACGTTTGATATACATGCCCGCCGCCATACCTGAGAGCATCACGCCGGTCATTTTGAGCAGCTCGCGCCTGTCAATGCTGCGCCGGCACAGCACAACAACGTAGACCGATGCGAGAAGCCCCAGCGCATTGAGCGCCGGTTTGGCGACGTCGTAGCCTACCAGCAGAACGGAAAACGGCATGGCAAGCACCGTTCCCGCAAAACCCGTGATACTCTGGATCACGTTCGACAGGAATACGACAAGATAAAACAGCAGCTCCCGAACCATCAGAACTGTTCCACCGGAATGCCGAGCATATTGCCCAGCGCAAGAATCGCCGCGGAAATATCGCCGTAGGCAACCGCAAAGTGCGGCTCCCAGCCGTTTCTGACCGCCGTCTCCACAAGAGAACGCGCGTCATTCTGCGTGCGGATCACAGTCGATACGCCGTAAAACTGCTGCGGCTTGTCAAGCGCTTCCCCCTTTGCTGCAAAGAAGCGCACGCTGCCGTCCGGTTCGCGGCCGACGCGGAAGATCGTCGCCGCAGACGACGGCTTACAGCCGAACTCGAGCGTGGGACCGATATGCCGGTTGCAGTGCAAACCCGCACCCGCGCCCGTATCCTCGCGCGCGAGGGAACACGGCGCCATGCCGCAGTGCCAGAACGTGACGGTATTCTCGCCCTCGTCAAGCGATACAGGATCGCCGAAAAAGACGCTCCCGCCCGAAAGAGCCGACGCGATATACATGGACAGTGCGCCGAACGCATCCGCCTCGCACGCGCTCGATATGCCCAGATCGTTGAGAATGCCCAGCACCGCGCAGACCGGCGTACCGAACGCGGTAAAGAAATCCGGCCAGCATCGGCTCGCCAGCGCGCCGATCTTGTTCGTGCGGACGTATTCCGCATAGGCCTTGTACAAACGCGCAAAATCCAGCACGTTTTTTTCGTCGATGCGCGAAAGGCCGCAGATGCGCGTGCGCGCGTCTGCGAGATAGTCGGCGACGTCCGCATCCGAGAAGCCCCTGGCCGTATCAATCAGCTCACGCGCTTCAATCGACTCCAGATGCACGCCGAAAGCTTTAAGCAGCTCCGCGTCCAGCGCACGCCCGAATCCGAAGCCCTGCGGCGTGTGGCCGACCTGTGCAAGGCGCAGCGAACGCAGCGCTTTTCTGACGCGCGCAGCATCCAATACCGCACGGATCTCCTGCTGCACGCGCGATTCCTCCGGCGCACCGAATACATAGGCAAAGCGGCGGCCGAACGCGCGCATGGTATTGGCGGCGGAAAACGCGCCCGTAAGAGAATTCAGGCGAAGACGCGTGCCGTCGATAACCGGCTCACGCAGCGTCCACAGCAGTACAGGGCAGTCGAATCGGTGCAGCACCTCGCTGATATATGCCGCGTTGGCAAACGTAAGATTCTGTACAATGACCAGATCCGCCGTCTTGTCCGCGATAAACGCATCAAGCGCGTCGACGCGCAGAAGCATGTCATCCGGCGTTTCGACCGTATCGTCGATCGAGCGCAGCATCGCGCAGCTCGCGTCGAACAACGCCTTGGCGCTCTCAAGATGGAACGTGCCCACGCCGATCGGTAAGTAAAGTGCATGAAAACGCATAGATTCAATCCTCGATTCCGTTGACGATTTTGTATGTGGCGCGGAAGTCCTGTTTGCCCAGTCCCATCTCCATGCCTTTGTCATACACGGCCTTGCAGGTTCTCAGCCCCGGCATATCCAGCCCCGCCTGCTGCGCAAGGCGAGCGGCAATGCCGAGATCCTTGTGCTCGTTTTCCAGCGAGAACGCCGTCGTCCAGTTGTGCTGTTTCAGGTTTTCCTTCTGCGACTCGAGATAGAAATTGCCCGCGCCGCCGTAGGATACCGCCGTGGCGAAATCATCCACGGAAATACTGAGCTTCTGCGCAAGGCCGAGCGTCTCGTTCACGCCGTTCTGAATCGCGGCGACAAGCGCGTTGTGGCAGATTTTCATTGTGATGCCTCTGCCGCATTCGCCCATACGGATCACGTTGCAGCCCATCATCCGCAGAACCGGCTCGATCACCGGATACAGCGCCTCGTCGCAGCCGACAAGGATGCCCAGCGTACCGTTGATGGCGGCGGGCTTTGATTTGACGACGGGCGCGTCCGCCCACTGCGCGCCGGTCGCCTTGACCATGTCGGCGCACTCGAGCGAGACAGACGGGTCGATTGTGCTCATGTCGATGCAGATTTTGCCCGCGCCGAGCACAGGCAGGATTTGTGTGTAAACCGCTTTGACATGTTCGGATTTCGGCACCATTGTGATGATGATCTCCGCCTGCTTTGCCGCCTCAAGGTTATCCGCGCAGCCGACCGCACCCTCTTCTGCGAGCTTTTCAACCTGCGCTTTGTTGAGGTCGGACACATACACGGGATCGCCGTTCTTTTTAACCAGATTGGCCGCCATGGACTCGCCCATGATGCCAAGACCGATAAAACCGATTTTCATCTCATTCCTCCGTAATCGTCTTGTCCCACGCGGCCTGGAACTTGGCAAGGCCGTAGTCCGTGAACGCGTGATAGAAGCTGTCCTTGAACACCTGCAGACCGGCGGTCACGATATCCGCGCCCGCAACGGCGCAGTCGACGATCTGCTTGCCGTTACGCACGGCGGCGCAGATGATCTGCGTTTCGCCCAGGAAACCGTAGTTGGCATAAATATCCACGATATTGCTGATGTACTCCACACAATCCTCGCCGCTGTTTTCTTTCCAGCCGATAAAGGGGGAAACGAAGAGCGAACCGTTTTTGGCGGCAATGAGCGCCTGCGACGCGGAAAAGACCAGCGTCAGATTGGTGCGCACGCCGAGCTTTTCAAGCCGGCGCGCAGCCGCAATGCCCGGCTCGGTGCAGGGAATCTTGATAACAAAATTCTTGCACATGGCAGCAATCTTCTGCGCCATGGCGACCATCTCGTCGGCGTTGTCGAGGTGGGGGTTGATCTCCACGGAAATCGGGAACACGTCCCAGCCTTCGATGCCCTTCTCGCGCACAAAATCCGCCAGTTCGCCGAGCACGGTGTAGAACGGCTTGCCGCTGTTCATGATGTGGTTGGGGTTGGTCGTGATGCCGTCGATGCCGAACGTGTCGTACGCCTCGCGGATCTCGTCAATTTTTGCGGAATCCAGAAAATACTTCATGTCGAATGTCCTCCATTATTTTGATCCATTGCGGATTGATTTGCTTTCTGTAAAAGACTGGAATCTGTCCGAGCGGGGCGTCGACCGTGTAGGTGCCGCCGCCGTATGTTTTGCCGGTGGTCAGTTCCACCCACTCGTCCTGCGGCAGATAGACCTGCCGCTGCGTTTTGCCCTGCCGCAGCACCGGCGCGACCAGAATATCGCGGCCGAGCAGATACTCCGTGCATTCGGTATATGCCCGCGGCTCGTCGTAGTGGAAGAACAGCGGCCGCACCACGCCGTGACCAGTCTGTGCGTTTTCACGTACAGCGTCGAGCAGATAGGGTCTGAGCAGCACGTGCACGCGCGCCATGTGCGTCTGGTGCCGGAGTGTGCGCTCGCTCGCGTCGAACTGGGCGTTGAGATCGGGGTTGTTGCCCTCATGGCTGCGCAGAAGCGGTGAAAACGCGTTCATCTCGCACCAGCGCATATACAGCTCCTCGCTGCGGCGCATCTTGCCGAACGTCGTATAGCCGCCGGTATCGGAATGGCTCAGTCCGTAGCCGCTGCACGTGAGCGAGAGCATGGCCGGAATGACAGACGGCAGGCCGTTGTCGACGGAATAGTCGACGTGATTGTCGCCGTTCCACATCATGGTGGAGAATCGCGGCGTACCGGAAAAGCCCGCGCGCGTAAAGAAGAAAATCTCGCCGAGCTTGCCCGCCTCTTCGACCGCCTCGCGGTTGAGCTGCGCCCAGCGCGCCGGCCATGTATTGTGCACAAGCTGCGGATCCTCCCCGCTGTGCAGCACGCAGTCGGTCGGCAGATATTCGCCGAAATCGGCCATCCAGCCGGAAAGGCCGAAGTCGATCATATTGGTTTTAATCACTTCTTTCAGCCAGTTCCACGCGTCGGGATTGGTCAGGTCGACCATAGCCGCCGGGAACGTGGTGATCGTGACGAGGTAGTCCCCGCCGTCCCTGTCCTTGACGCAGTAGCCGAGTGCGCTCGCTTGCTTATACAGCGGCTTCTCGATCGCCAGAAACGGGTTGCAGTAACCGAGCACGCGGATGTTCCGCTCGCGCAGGCTGCGGATGGCTTCATCGAGGGCCGGATACAGCTCTCTGTCCCATTCCCAGTTCCACATCAACTGCTTGCCGAAGGCCGTCACACGCCTGCCTTCCCAGTCCTGAATCCATGCGCCCGCAACGGGCATACCGCACGCGAGACACCGCTCAATCTTGTCGAGCATGATCTGTGTGCCGCCCTGAATGCCGAGGATCGCGCCGTCGTATACCCAGTCGGGCAGTTCCGGCGGTCTGCCGAGCAGCGCGGTCAGATCCTCCAGCACGTCGGCAAATGTGTCCCCGAAGCCGATATAGAAATCGTCCACGCTGTCGGTCTTCAAAACGTGGCAGTCGGGTTCTGTAAAATCGAAAACACACCGTGCCGTCGTGCGGGAATGGAAATAATATCTGCGTGAAGAAAGGAACGTCGGCTGGGCATAATAGGTTTCATAGTTGGAAAACTTCTGCTTGCGGTCGGCAATCGTGAGACCGAATTTGATCTTCAGCGTCTTGCGCGCGAGCATCTTCGCGTTCTGGTGCTCCGCGACCCAGACGTTGACCTTCTGTCCGCGCAGATCGAATTCGCTGAACGTCTCGCCCGTGCCGTACACATGCTCCGTGATCGTCGCAGGCAGCGTCAGCCACATGCGGTTGCAGCCCTCCAGCCCCGAAAATGAGACATGCAGCCGGCCGCCGGAAACGGACAGCAGCGCAAAACCGTCGTCGAAACGTATCTGCGCCTTTTCTCCCAGCAGTGTAATATCCCGAACGACAAGCGGCTTTTCCGACACAATCTTTTCGCGGATCGTAAAACTGCCGCGCGTCATCGAGAAAGTGTTTTCTCCGCGGCCGATGCGTATCGGCGCATCGCCGACACGAAGCTGATACAGACACCTGTCCCGCCGCAGCAGGGACAGCGTATCGTCGAGAATCGAAAAATGCAGCATGGCAAAAATACTCCTTATAATACTATTCTATATTCTACACGATCCCGGCCGCAAATGCAACATTCGATTTCTTTTTTTCATCTTTGCGCAAATGCGGTACAGCCTCTGTGATGATTCCAAATACGAAATTTGTGCATAGAAAACGGCGTTTCTTAGAATTTTTATTTATTATTGCGTATTTTCCCTTTACTTTTTCAGCATAACACTGTATAATATTCCTATCCTCCGCAAAGGAAGAATACTATTTTGGAAAGGATCTGTTGGTTATGATTATCGGTATCCCGAAAGAAATTATGCACGGCGAGGGTCGCGTCTCCGCAATCCCCGAAACGGTTGCCAAGCTCAAGGCGGACGGCTTTGACGTTCTGGTCGAAAAGAGCGCAGGCGCAGGCGCATTTTTCAGCGATGCAGAGTATGCCGCCGCAGGCGCGACGCTGCTCGACGACGTGGCCGAGCTGTATAAAAAAGCGGACGTCATCCTCAAGGTCAAGGAACCGCAGTTCAACGAGGCGAAGGGTCTGCACGAGGTCGACATGATGCATGCCGGTCAGTACCTGATCACCTTCATCCATCCCGCCTCCCCCGTCAACCATGAAATGGTCAAGAAGATGGCGGCGCAGGGCGTGATCTCCCTGACGCTTGACGGCGTACCGCGTATCTCCAGAGCACAGAACCTCGACGCGCTGACCAGCATGAGCACCTGCGCGGGCTACAAGGGCATCCTGATGGCTGCCAACGATCTGGCCAAATTTATTCCGCAGATCTTCTGCGCAGTCGGTATGATCAAGCCCTGCAACGCGCTTGTGATCGGCACCGGCGTTGCCGGTCTGCAGGCTCTGGCAACGGCGAAGCGCCTGGGCGCAGTCACGTACGCGGCGGACATCCGTCCCGCAGCCGCAGAGCAGGCCATGAGTCTGGGCGCCAAGATCGTGGATCTCGGCGTTCCCGCCGAAGAGGCTGTCGGCGCCGGCGGCTATGCCAACGCGCTGAGTGAAGCTACGCTCGCCAAGGAAAGAGAAGCGCTCAAGCCCGTCATCAAAGATATGGACATCATCTTCTGCTCCGCACTCGTGCCCAGCAAGCTCGCGCCCGTCCTCATCACCGATGAAATGGTCGCCAGCATGAAGCCCGGTTCCGTCATCGTCGATATCTCCATCGACCAGGGCGGCAACTGCGAGGCAACCGTGCCCGGCGAGACGGCTGTCAAGCATCAGGTCACGATCGAAGGCATCAAGAACATTCCCGGCATGCTGCCCACCAGCTCCACCTGGATGTTCGCGCAGAATATCTACAACCTTGTCAAGTACCTGACGAAGGACGGCAAGATTGCACTCGACATGAACGACGAGATCGTCAAGGGCGTTATGACCACCATCGACGGCAAGATCGTCCATCAGGGCGCGCTGGAAGCGATGAAAGCGTAAGTCCGCATTCCACAAAACCGCGATCCGCACAACCAAACTGTGCGGATCGCATGCATATCTGAGGAGAACGGCAGATGAAAAAAGATCTCATTTTTATCCTGATATTCATTGTTTCGTCCATCGTCGGCTATCTCATTATCAACAAAGTCCCTTCGCTGCTGCACACGCCGCTGATGTCCGGCATGAACGCGCTGTCCGGCATTACAGTGCTGGGCGCGCTGACCGTAACGGCCGTCGCACTGCACGAAACGCACCACGTCGCCAGCATCATCATCGGGTGCCTGGCCATCGTCTTTGCTATGGTCAACGTCGCGGGCGGTTTCGGGATCACGGCGCGCATGCTGCGCATGTTCAAAAAAGATAAGGAGAAAGACTGATGCTGGACTTTTTAAAGGTTGACACCTACTTTTATATCGTCGGCGGCATACTGGTTCTGGGCGTGCTGATCGGTCTGAGTCTGATGAGCCGCGTTAAAACTGCACGCGCCGGCAATGCGCTCAGCGCGGTCTGCGCGGTTGCGGCGATCCTGCTGACCATGGTGCGCAACGATATTCTCCCCGACTGGGCGATCTGGCTGAGCATTGCCGTCGGCGTTGTGGTCAGTCTGATCGGCGCGGCAAAGGTCAAGATGATCCAGATGCCGCAGGTCGTGGCGCTGCTGAACGGTCTGGGGGGTCTTGCCAGCGCACTGGTCGCCATTCTCTCGGTCTGGCAGGCCGTCACGACATTCTCATTTTACGTCTCACGCATCGCGCTGGTCGTCGGTTTTCTGACCTTTACCGGCAGTCTTGTCGCGGCAGGCAAACTGCATAAACTGCTGCCGCAGAAGCCTGTCGTCTGGAAAGGTCACACGGCAATCATCGCTGCGACGATTGTGCTGACGGTCGTTTCGGTTGTGCTGAAGGGCTGTCCCGTCTGGGTCGCCGCCGTGCTGTCGGCTTTCTTCGGCGTTGCGTTCGCCATCCGTGTCGGCGGCGCGGACATGCCGATCACCATTTCCCTGCTCAACTCTCTGAGCGGCGTTGCGGGCGGTATCGCCGGTATCGCTGTGGGCGATATGGTCCTTGTCGCGCTCGGCGGTATCGTCGGTGCATCCGGCCTTCTGCTGACGCAGATCATGTGCAAGGCCATGAACCGAAAGCTCCTGTCCATCCTTCTGGGCAGCACGTCGGTCAAAGCGCCGCAAAAAGCCGCAGCGACACAGAGCGCGGAAGCAGCCGAAGAGACAGCGCCTGCCGAATCGGCGCTTACGCCCGGCGAGATTCTGCGCAGCGCCAAGAAAGTCATCATTATCCCCGGCTACGGTATGGCGCTCGCCCAGGCGCAGCAGGCGGTCAAGACACTGGCCGACAAGCTCGAAAGCAAGGGCGCCGAGGTCAAATTCGCAATCCATCCGGTTGCCGGACGCATGCCCGGTCACATGAACGTGCTGCTGTGCGAGGTCGACGTGCCCTACGACAAGCTGTATGAAATGGATGCGATCAACGACGAATTCGACGGCTGCGACGCGGTTGTCATCATCGGCGCAAACGACGTCGTCAACCCCGCGGCAAACACGGCCGAGGGTACGCCGATCTACGGCATGCCCGTTCTGAATGCCGCCGCCGCAAAGCATATCCTTGTGTGCAACTTTGACCGCAAGCCCGGCTATGCAGGCGTACCGAATCCGCTGTACGACGCAGACAACGCCGTACTGCTGCTCGGCGACGCAAAGCAAACGGTCGCTTCCTTGATTGATGCGCTCGACGCACCGCAGGAAACCGGAGAAACTGCGCCTGCCGCACAGGAAGACGGCGCAGCCGATCCGGGCGCGATCCTCAAAGGCGCAAAGAAAGTCATCATCATCCCCGGCTACGGTATGGCGCTCGCGCAGGCGCAGCAAACGGTCAAGACGCTGGCCGACAAGCTCGAAAGTCAGGGTGTGGAGGTAAAATTTGCAATCCATCCGGTTGCCGGCCGTATGCCCGGCCACATGAACGTGCTGCTGTGCGAGGTTGACGTACCGTACGACAAGCTGTACGAAATGGACGCCATCAACGGTGAATTCGACGGCTGCGACGCGGTTGTCATCGTCGGCGCGAACGACGTCGTCAATCCCGCAGCAAACACGGCGGAGGGCACGCCGATCTACGGCATGCCTGTGCTGAACGCAGCCGCCGCAAAGCATGTCATTATCTGCAACTTCGACCGCAAGCCCGGCTATGCAGGCGTGCCGAATCCGCTGTACGATGCGGACAACGCCGTGCTGCTGCTCGGCGATGCAAAAGAGACTGTTGCGTCGCTGCTGTCCGCTCTGGATAAAGCGCCCGCACAAGGCAGCGGTTCTGCCGAAAAAGCGGACAACGATCCCGGTGCGATCCTGAGGAGCGCAAAACGCGTCATCATCGTACCCGGCTACGGCATGGCGCTCGCGCAGGCGCAGCGCACGGTCAAGACGCTGGCCGACAAGCTCGAAAGTCAGGGTGTGGAGGTAAAATTCGCAATCCATCCGGTGGCAGGCCGTATGCCCGGTCACATGAACGTGCTGCTGTGCGAGGTCGACGTACCGTACGACCAGCTTTATGAGATGGACGCCATCAACGGCGAATTCGCGCAGTGCGACGCGGTTATCATCGTCGGTGCAAACGACGTTGTCAATCCGGCCGCGAACACAGCCGAAGGCACGCCGATCTACGGCATGCCCGTGCTGAACGTGACCGACGCCGCGCACGTGATCGTCTGCAACTTCGACGACAAGCCCGGCTACGCAGGCGTGCCGAACCCGCTGTATGCGGACAAGAGGACGATTCTGCTGCTCGGTGACGCGAAGGATACGGTTGCGGGTCTGATTGCTTCGCTTTAAGCGACACCTCTGAAATAAGTAAAACGGCGTGTATTGAGCATCGGGTTCAATACGCGCCGTTCGTTTCATGATTCACTTTATCCTGCCGCAACCGCACCGGACTGCATGCCGATGCCCAGACTCACGGACAACGCGCGGTCCACACGCAGCATGTCCTCTGCATCGAGCGCGCCCATGCGTTCCTTGAGCCGGCGTTTGTCGAGCGTGCGCACCTGTTCGAGCAGAATGATGGAATCACGCTGCAGACCGCTGTCTGTCGCGCCGATGCGGATATGCGTGGGCAGATTCGCCTTGAAACGGCGGCTGGTGATGGCAGCCGCAATAACGGTCGGGCTGAATTTATTTCCCGTGTCATTCTGCACGATCAGCACAGGACGGATACCGCCCTGTTCGGAACCGACCACCGGGCTCAGATCCGCGTAGAATATATCCCCGCGTCTGACTGTCATGTAAAATCACTCTCCGTGTTTGAAATCTCATGCATAGTTTTGCCGCATTTGCGACATTTTAAACGCAGATTTCAAAAACGGAGAGGTCTTTTTTATGATGATTCTATATTGCTTTCAACTGCCGTGACCGTAAAAGATGCCTCGGCCTTCTCTTTCGGGAAACGAATCTGCAGCGATCCGCCCTCCGCAGGCGCGAGCGCCTCGAATCCGTAACGATCCATGCCGTCGTACAGCCAGCCTTCCTGCGTGCGCTGCGGTTCTGCGAGTCCGTTCGCCAGCGCACGGTATGCCCCGTCCAGCCGGATAAACACCGACTGCTGCGGAAGCTGCGCCTGTACGCCGTCGGACTCAATGTGGCTCTGCGCACCCTCGCAATAGACCGTCACGCCGCAAAGGTCCTGCGGCTTCAGCAGAGAAAATGCGGACGTTCCGTCGTATGTCCAGTCGGCCGCAAACGACGAGCCGTCGATTTGCACCGAAAGCTCGGCATGCATTGCCGCCGGCCACTGCGGCAATGCGTCGCGGTGCAGCGCACCATTGCGGCCGCAGCCGCAGAACGTGAGACAGATCAGGATAACGGGAATGAAAAAGCGTTTCAATTCGTAAGCTCCTTACTCAAATTCGGCCAGCACATGCGCAAGTTCCGCAATGCAGTCCGTCGGCAGCATGCCGCGTCCGGACAGATTGTTCGCCGCACGGTCGCCGCACAGGCCGTGAATATACGTCGCCGTTTCCGCCGCAAAGCGCACACCCTGTGCCAGAAAGCCACCGAGCAGTCCGGCCAGAAAATCGCCGCTGCCGCCCTTCGCCATGCCGGCATTGCCGGTTGTGTTCAGGTAGACGGCGCCGCCTTCCGGCGAGGCAACCACGGTATTGGCGCCCTTAAGCGCCAGCGTCACGCCATACGCTTTGGCAAACGCACTCGCCGTACCGACACGGTCGCGCTGCACCTCATCCACGGTGCACCGCAGCAGCCGCGCCATTTCGCCGGGATGCGGCGTGAGAACCAGCGGCGCCTTTGCCGCACGCAGTATATCTATATTCTGCGCGATCAGATTTATGCCGTCGGCATCGAGCACGACAGGGCATGCAGCGTTTTTCAGCACGGTTTCAACCAGCTCGCGCGTACCGGCGCTCTGCCCCAGACCGCAGCCGAGCACGATGGCCTGCTTGCCCTGCATTGCCTGCAATACAGGCGCAATCGCGGACGCGGCGAAACGCCCTTCGGTGTCCGCCGGCATCGGCAGCAGCACAGCCTCTGTCAGCTTTGCGCCGATTGCGGCATAGGCGCTTTGCGGAAACGCGGCATAGACAAGTCCCGCGCCGCTGCGCAGAGCGCCGGATGCGGAAAGAACCGCCGCGCCGGCAAACGACATGCTGCCGCATATGCACAGCACTTTGCCGAAGTCGCCTTTATTCGAGACGGCGGGACGCGCCGGGAACACCTTGCGCACCTCTTTTCCGGAAAACGTATAGGCATAGTAAGGCATGTGCTTATAGTACACGTCCTCCACGCCGATGCGCACGGGAACGACCGTACCACAGTGCGATGCGGCAGGCTGCAGAACGTGGCACAGCTTCCCCTCGGAGATGGCCAGCGTATAATCCGCTCGGATCGACTCGCCTGTAACACTGCCGCTGTCGCATTCCAGACCGCTCGGCAAATCTACGGCGTATACCGTCCCTTTCGCGGCGTTGACCATCCGGAACAGCCCGGCAGTGTCTTCGTCCGCAACACCGCGGAAACCGATACCGAATACGGCGTCCACCAGAACATCCGCCTCCGGGATGAGCCGGCGCGGCGCTTCGTTTTGCGTCAGATCAAAAATGCGCACATCCGTGCCCTCTAATTTGCCGAGCATGTACAGCGCGTCTTCATCGCGCGGGCGGCCGAACGCAAGCAGCACAACGGCGGCAAAGCCGGCCTCCGAGAGCTTGCGCGCAATGACAAAACCGTCGCCCCCGTTTTTGCCTTTGCCGCACAGAATGACCGTTTTCTGACCCGGATGCAAACGGGCACGAATCTCCGCAGCACACGCGGCGCCCGCATTTTCCATCAGCCGCAGAAACGGCACGCCGCCGTCCGCCGCCGCCTGTTCGGCAGTGCGCATCTGCTGCTGTGTAAATATTTTCATACAATTGCCCCCTTTGTGCCCGGTACGGCACATTTCGGATCTCCCTTATAAAAAATCGCTCATCACGAATTTCCGTGCAGCGTCAAGATATTAGATTGTAGATAATAGATTGTAGAAAAGGACGGGCTCTGCCCGTACCCGTTTTGATTGGGGTGCGGGGCATTTTGCCCCGCCCTTTTCTGCTATCCGCCATCTTCTGCAATATCGCTTTCCCATTTTGCACGTTTTTCCGTGAAGAACCGAAAAAATGCCGCAAGCATCGCTCACGGCAAATGATGTGTTTCCTTTATTGCAGCGTGACTTCCCAGCCGTCCGCCAGATAGCGCAGAATCAGAACGACGTCTTTGAGATCCACTTTTTTGTCCGCGTTGACGTCGGCGTTGTCCGTGTTGATCTCGACGTTCCATCCGCCCGCAAGGCGGCGGGAAATGGCCACAGCGTCCTCCAATGTTACTTTTTTATCTGCGTTTGCATCGCCCGCGACGCGTGTCTTTTTGGTCGTCAGCGGGATCGGCGGCAAATCGCCAGCAAGGGCAAGCGGTGAACAGACCGCCAACATCATGGGCACCGCCAGAAGCAGCGCTGTGAGTCTGTGTTTACGTCTTTTCATGCAAAGACCTCCTGTCTGTATGCAGCCGGTCGTCATCGTCGGCAGCGTAGAATATTTCTTCATTGTCCGCAGCAGGAAATGCGCCGCCTGATTCGGCTGCAGTTCAGAACACGCTACGCATTATGCGTATTTCTCACGCACAATACATCCAATTATTCATTTTATTTTATCATACATTCCAAGTCTTTTTCAAGTGTTTTCAAACATTTTTTCAAAAAACAGCAAAACAGCCAAGATATTTTTGCGTACACTCTTGCGGAGCTTTTCTCCATATGATATACTTTGCTTATACTTTTGAGAGGATATGATGATGTGCGAATCGGAATCGTCACCTTCGCGGAATCCATGAATTACGGACAGCGGCTGCAGAACTTTGCGCTCGAGCAGACGCTGATTTCGTTTGGTCACAAACCGGAAACCATAATGAAACATTCAAGAATACTGACTTCACCGAAACAGATTCTGTTACTGAAACTGAATATTTTGCTTAAACGCGGTTTGTATAACACCGGGCGTCGTGCGATCTCTTTCGACCGATTCAGGCGTAAGCGTATGCATTTTTCCAAAGATATTTACCCGAACGGCAGTTTCAGCGATTATGACCTAGTCGTTTGCGGTTCCGACCAGATCTGGAACACTTCCAACGATCAACTTGAAAGATCATTTTACTTTGCGCAGTTCATCGCGCCGGAAAAGCGGATTGCCTTTTCGGCAAGTCTCGGTACGAACGATCTGACACCTGATCAGTTGCGTTATGTAGCCGAAAAAGCGGACGAAATGAAAGCCGTTTCCGTGCGCGAGCGATCCAGCGCGCAGTTGCTGCAGCCGCTGTGCCGGAACAAAATCGAAACGACCATTGATCCCGTGTTCCTGTTGACGAGCTCGCAGTGGCTCTCCATAGCGCATAAACCGACTTTTGTCGCGAAGGGTGAAAAATACATTCTCACCTATTTTCTGGGCGATTTGCCGCCGCAAACCGAAGCATATGTGAAACGCGTCTCAGAAGAACTGGGGCTGCGTGTAATCAGGCTGCACGGCGTCATTTTCAAAGAGGGGTTCAGCGATCTCGGATTCGGCGTCGGGCCGGAGGAATTCGTGTATCTCATGGCCAACAGTGCGCTGACCATCACCGATTCTTTCCACGCCGTCGCCTTCTCCTGCATCTTTCAGCGGCCGCTGCGCTGGTTCTCCAGAATGCACCGTTCGGCGACGAATATACGCATAGAAAACCTTTTCTCCCTGTTTTCCATCGCGGATTGGGCTATTGGCAACAGCGAGGAACCCGCAGAGCATTTTCTCTTCTGCGACTACGAGTCGGTTGACGAAGTCATCGAACGGGAGCGCAGGCACGCTCTGAACTATCTGCAAAACGCTTTAAAAGGAGACGACGATCATGCCTGAAACCATTGCCAGCCTCGATCCCCTGCAGTGCTACGGATGCCGCGCCTGCGAGGGCATCTGTCCTGCGCACTGTATCCGCATGGAAAAGAACGCGGAGGGTTTTTTTTATCCGCATCTCGACGAGAGCGCCTGCGTGCAGTGCGGGAAATGTGCCGCAGCCTGCCCCGGTCTGCATCCCGCTGATTATCCATATGCGCCGCGCGCCTATGCAGCGGTGAACACGGACGAAGAAACGCGCAGCACATCCTCCTCCGGCGGTGTATTCTTTCCCGTTGCCCGGCAGATCCTGCGCCGGAACGGCGTTGTATTCGGCGTGGAGTTCGACGAAAACTTCCTCGCGCAACACGCCTTCGCCGAGACCGAAGAAGACGCCCGTGCTTTCTGCCGCTCCAAATATATGCAGAGCGATACGCGCGACAGCTTCATAAAAGCCAAAGAGTTTCTGGACGCCGGCAGACCCGTTCTGTTCACAGGCACGGCCTGCCAGATCGCCGGTCTCAAGCAGTATCTCGGACATGAATACGATAACCTGTATACCATCGACCTCATCTGCGGCGGTGTGGCTTCGCCTGCGCTTTGGCAAAAGTATTTGCAGTCATTCCGCAAGGGAAAACCGCAAGATGTATCTTTCCGCGACAAATCAGACGGATGGTATCATTTTGCCTTGAAAATCAGTTTTTCCGACGGCACGGATTATCGTTGCGAGTTCAGAAAAAATCCTTATATGGAAATGTTCCTGCACGGTTTCAGCATCCGCGAATGCTGCTACCGCTGCGGATTCCGGCAGCAGCACATCGCAGCGGATCTGACGATTGCCGATTTCTGGGGCATCGACGAAGTTCTGCCGCAGCTCAACGACGACCGCGGCATCTCCGTGGTCTTGTCCGATACCGAAAAGGGCGAAGCGCTCCTGCAGAATGCGCCGGAGCTTTCTCTGACGCCGGTCGATTTGGAGAAAGCGCTGCAGCGCAACAGGATGTCGCGCGAGCGCCGCAAACGCTTCCCGCGCAGGGACAAATACCTCAAAGCACTCCCGCACAGAGGATTCAAGTATCTGTACAACAAGTGCTACAATTCCACACACACGGAAGTACTCAAAAGCAAAGTCGCCAAACTGATCGGTTATAAATCGTAAGAATATATTATTTTTTGCTTGCAAACCGCAAAAGTTTATGATATAGTAGATAAGTAAACGCAACGATCAAGAGAGTAAGCCCTGCAACGAAAAGGCGCAGAGAGGATGCGTCGCGGCTGGAAGCGCGTCCGCCATTTCGCAGAGCTGAAGTTCACTTGGGAGCGGCGCGCCTGAAATCACAGTAGGGCGTGACGGCATGCCGCCGTGATCGGCAGTCGCGCCATTGTGCGCGCAGAGTGTCCGCATGCGTGCGGAAATGTCGGGTGGTACCGCGGAGTTGATCTTCGTCCCGCAGATGTGGGACGAAGTTTTATTTTTTATTAGGAGGCGTTGCAATGAAAGCGCAACTGGAATCGTTAAGAGCATCCGCTGCCGAGCGGATCGCAGCCGCACCGGGTCGTGCAGAACTCGAGGCAATGCGCGTCGCGTATCTCGGCAAAAAAGGCGAACTGACCGCCATCCTTAAACAGATGGGCAAGCTCTCCGCCGAAGACCGTCCCGTTATGGGACAGCTCGCCAACGAGGCGCGCGCATACATCGAGAACCTGATCGCCGAGCGCGCGCAGGCATTCAAGGAAAAGGAAAAGCAGTTAAAGCTGCGCGCCGAAACGATCGACGTGACCATGCCCGGCTCCATGCCGCGCCGCGGGCACAAGCATCCGCTCACGATCGTGCTCGACGAAGTGAAGGAAATATTCATCGGCATGGGGTTCCAGATCGCGTCCGGCCCGGAAGTCGAACTGGATTACTATAACTTTGAAGCGCTCAATATTCCCGAGGGGCATCCCGCGCGCGATACGCAGGATACCTTCTATATCAGCGATAAGGTACTGCTGCGCACGCAGACCTCGCCCATGCAGATCCGCTACATGGAGCAGAACAAGCCGCCCATCCGCATCCTTGCGCCCGGCCGCGTGTACCGTTCGGACGCCGCGGACGCGACGCACTCTCCGCTGTTCCACCAGATCGAGGGTCTTGTGGTCGACAAGGGCATCACAATGGGCGATCTGAAGGCCTGTCTGGAAACGCTGGCCAAGGGACTGTTCGGCGAGCAGACGCGTATCCGTCTGCGCCCGCACCACTTCCCCTTCACCGAACCGTCGTGCGAAGTCGACGTGTCGTGCTTCCGCTGCGGCGGCAAGGGCTGCTCGATGTGCAAGGACGAGGGCTGGATCGAAATCCTCGGCGGCGGCATGGTGCACCCGCAGGTGCTGCGCAACGGCGGCGTCGATCCCGACGAATACAGCGGTTTTGCATTCGGCATCGGTCTTGAACGCATTGCCATGTTCCGCTTCCACATCGACGATCTGCGTCTGTTCTATGAGAACGACATGCGGTTCCTGTCCCAGTTCTAAGGAGGGTTTACGATGAAGCTTTCAAAAAAATGGCTGCAGGCCTATGTGCCTGTTACGGCATCCGATAAAGAATTTGCCGACGTCATGACGCTGACCGGCTCCAAGGTCGAGTGCTACGAAACCGAGGGTGAAGGACTGCGCAACATAGTCGTCGGTCAGGTGCTCTCGCTCGAACGTCACCCGGATTCCGACCACCTGTGGGTGTGTCAGGTCGACGTGGGCAGCGAAACGCTCCAGATCGTCACCGGCGCACAGAATCTCAAGGCCGGCGACGTTGTGCCTGTCGCGCTCGACGACTCCGTCGTGGCCGGCGGCAAGGAGATCCGCGCGGGCAAACTGCGCGGTGTGGAAAGCAGCGGCATGCTCTGCTCGCTGGGCGAGCTGGGTCTGACGGCGCATGACTTCCCCTATGCGATTGAAAACGGCATTTTTGTACTCGGCGACGACTGCGACCGCACGCTCGGTCTCGACATCCGCACGGCAATCGGTCTGGACGACGTGGTGACGGAATTCGAGATCACGCCCAACCGTCCGGACTGTCTGAGTGTGATCGGACTTGCGCGTGAGGCTGCGGCGAGCTTCCATCTGCCGTTCAGCGTCCCCGTCCCCTCGGTAAAACCCGGTGAGGGCGACGTGCGCGAATTGCTGCGCGTCAACATCCTCGACCGTGAAAACTGCTTCCGCTATGCGGGCGCCGTGGTCAAGAACGTGCGCGTCAAGCCTTCGCCGCGCTGGATGCGCGAGCGTCTGCGCGCAAGCGGCGTGCGGCCGATCAACAATATCGTCGACATCACCAACTACGTCATGCTGGAATTCGGCCAGCCGATGCACGCGTTCGACCTGCGCTTTCTGGAAGGCGGCACGGTCAACGTGCGTAAAGCTGCCGCGGGCGAGAGCATCACAACGCTCGACGGCGTGGAACGCGCGCTTGACGAAACGATGCTCGTCATTGCCGATGAACGCAAGCCCGTCGCTGTGGCCGGCGTTATGGGCGGCGAATACAGCGGTATCATGGACGACACGACCGAGATTGTGTTCGAGTCCGCCTGCTTCCGCGGCACCAGCGTGCGTCTGACCGCCAAGAAGCTCGGCATGCGCACCGAGTCCTCCGGCCGCTTTGAAAAGGGTCTCGATCCCAAGGGCTGCCGCCGTTCGCTCGACCGCGCGCTGGAGCTTGTGCAGCTGCTCGACGCGGGCGACGTCGTGAACGGTGTGGTCGACTGCGACTGCACGTCCGACGATGTGACGACCGTCCCCTTCAAGCCCGATTGGACGAATGAATTCATCGGCATTCACGTTTCTGCCGAGGAGCAGATCCGCATTCTGGAATCGCTCGAATTTGAGGTCAAGGACGGTCTTGTTTATGTGCCTTCTTTCCGTGCGGACGTGCTGCATCCTGCTGACGTTGCCGAAGAAGTTGCCCGTTTCTACGGCTTTGAGAATATCGAAAGCCGCCCGTTCACAAGCACGACCGCCGGCAAGCTCTCGCCCACGCAGAAGCTGGTCGATCTTGCCGAGGATTCGCTGCTTGCGTCCGGCCTTTCCGAAATTCAGACGTATTCCTTCATCAGCCCCAAGTATTTTGATAAAATCTGTCTGCCGGCGGACAGTCCGCTGCGCCGCGTCGTGACGATTCTCAATCCGCTGGGCGAGGACACCAGCGTGATGCGCACCATCACCGTGCCGTCCATGCTGGAAACGCTCGCGCGCAACTACAACAACCGCTGCCCGGGCGCGTACCTGTTTGAGATGGCGACGGTCTATATCCCTGTCGACGGCCGCGAACTTCCGGATGAACTGCCGAAGATTGCACTGGGCATGTACGGCGACTGCGATTTCTTCACGCTCAAGGGCGCTGTCGAAGCGCTGCTGGCGAAAGCAGGCATCCGTGGCGCAGACGTAGAACCTGTACATGACTGCCCGTTCCTGCATCCCGGCCGTGCGGCGAAACTGATTGTCGACGGCATGGAGTTGGGTTTCCTGGGCGAAGTACATCCCGACGTGCTGGAGAACTACGGCATCGGCACGCGCGCCTATGTGGCGGAGCTGGACTTTGGCACGTTTGAAAAGGTCAGCAACCTTGTGCGCGTCTACCGCCATCTGCCGCGCTTCCCGGCAAGCACGCGCGACCTGGCATTTGTCTGTGCGCGTGATATTCCGGTGCTGCGCATCGAGCGTGAGATTGCCGGCGCTGTCGGTCAGATTCTGGAGTCGATCCTGCTGTTCGACGTATACGAAGGCAGCCAGATTGCCGAGGGCATGAAGAGCGTCGCTTTCAACCTGACGCTGCGCTCTCCCGAACGCACGCTCACGGACGATGAAGCCGACGCCGCGGTCAAACGCGCGATCGCTGCGCTCGAAAAGCTGGGCATCCGTCTGCGCAGCTAAGCGGCCGCAGAGAAAAAATTCAAGTTTTACTTGTATTTGCGGGTAGCTTGGTGTATAATATATTTGTGAAAGCTTTTATATGAGGTGAATTCTATGACAGACAAGACGATTTCCTTCAATCTGAAAGATGAACACGAGACTGAAATGCGCCGCACGCTGGTAACGATTTACGAAGCGCTGCGCGAAAAAGGCTACAACCCGATCAGCCAGCTCGTGGGCTATATTCTGTCCGAGGATCCCACCTATATCACCACGCACAACAACGCGCGCAGTCTTGTGCGCCGTATCGACCGCGACGAACTGCTGCAAATTCTCGTCAAGGAATACCTCGGCGTGGACAGCTAAGGCAACGAACAGAAAGGATGCATCAATTTGGCTAAGAAAAAGTCTTTCCTGACCTACAAGGGCAAGCCCCTTGTGCGCAAGGACAACATGATCTACTACGGCGACCCCCGCGATCCCTTCGTTGTGATTCTGACGATCACCGGCACAAAAGAGTTTCACGATATGCAGATCGCCGACCGCGTTGTGGTGCAGCTCGTCTCCACCGATCCCGACGCCCGTCCGCGTGACCGTATCATCAAAAAGGGTGAGAAGCGCGGTCTTTACAACGCCATGGACATCGGCACCGTGTGGCTTGAGCGCGCTCTGAGCAAGAACGCATAACATACGCGCCGTACCCGGCAAAGTACGAACAACACACAAAGAAAGTAGGGGTTCTTCTTCCCAATTCATTTGGAAGAAAAGCCCCTATTTGACGTCAAATGCAAAAATGTATGAAAGCTGCACTGTATACACTCGGATGTAAAGTCAATCAATATGAATCGCAGGTCATGGCGGAAGCGCTCGCAGCGCACGGCTACACACTGGTGGAACCGAATGAAATTGCGGACGTGTATGTTGTCAACTCCTGTACTGTCACAAGCGAAAGTGACCGCAAAACGCGTCAGATCGTGCGCCGGCTCAAGCGGCAGAATCCGCACGCCGTGCTTGTGCTGACCGGCTGCATGCCGCAGGCGTATCCCGAGGACGCCGCCGCGCTGCTTGAGGCGGATATCGTGCTGGGAAACCGCAGTAACGAGCGTTTGATTGAAGCGCTGGACGGTTTTTTCCGCGACAATGCACGGCTGATTCTGACCGAGGCGCACCAAAGCGGCGACGCTTTTGTGCCCTGTATGATTCACAGGTTTTACGGACGCACGCGAGCCGAGATCAAGATTGAGGACGGGTGCAACCGTTTCTGCGCCTACTGCGCGATCCCGTATGCGCGCGGCCGCGTGCGATCGAAGAAGATCGACGACATCCGCGCCGAGGCCGCCGCGCTGGGTGAGGCGGGCTACCGGGAGATCGTGCTGGTGGGCATCAATCTTTCCGCCTATGCCGACAGCGGCGCAGACCTGTGCGACGCGGTGCTTGCCGCATCCGAAAGCGACGGCATCCGGCGCGTGCGGCTCGGATCGCTCGAACCGGATCACCTGACGGACGACCTGCTCGATCGCCTCATGCAGTGCGAAAAGCTGTGTCCGCAGTTCCACATTTCCCTGCAGAGCGGCTGTGACAGCACGCTGCGGCGGATGAACCGTCACTACACCGCCGACGAGTATCGTGCGCTTTGCCGGAAACTGCGCGCGCGTTTCGCCGACTGTACGCTGAGCACGGACATCATGGTCGGTTTTCCGGGAGAAACTGAGGACGACCACATGCAGTCGCTCATCTTCGCGCGGGAGATCGGTTTTGAAAACGCGCACATCTTCCCCTATTCGCCGCGTTCCGGCACACGCGCGGCAGATATGCCCGATCAGGTAGCGAAAGCCGTCAAAGAGCGGCGCGCATCGGAAATGGCCGCTGCGACGGACGAGGTGCGCAGCGCCTATCTTGCGCGGCAGATCGGCCGTACCGTCGAGGTACTGCTCGAGGAAAGCGGCAGCGGCTATACGGCAAACTATACGCCCGTGCGTATTGACGGCGCTTGTCCGCAGACGGGCTTTGTGCGCGTGCGGATCACCGGTTCCGACGGCGAGCAGTGCATCGGGACAATCACGGAATAAACGCATCTATAAAACGAAAGAGGAACTCTTCCCGAAAGAAGGGTTCCTCTTTTTTGGTTCTTCACGGATTTTTGTGGGATGAAGAACGAACGGCAGGAATTGAGAGATAGCGAATCAGTGTAAAGAAGAAGGCATCGTCACGGTAACCATACTTTTCACGGCATATCGGGCGAGCGGTATTATAAAAACGCTATTCATCTGAAAAATACGTTGACAGCCGAAAAAAACTATGTTTAAATATTTGTAAATAAAGCTGCAATAGCAGATTTTGAAAGGAGAACAATTGTATGAAAGTCTTTTGTGAGGTAATTGCATCCTAAATTGAATATGTGGTGCAAACGATTATCGGGGCATAAGCCTCTGTATTGTTGTGCCGTCTTAATGTAACCTTTTGTGAATGCAATACTTTTGGTTGTAGCACACTTTAGGGTGTGT
>JAFSYM010000115.1 GCA_017450005.1 Clostridia bacterium | reverse complement strand
ATACCTCCTATGTTTTCTTTACTGTGGTTGGCAAACCCACTGTATTCTATCATAGGAGGTTCTTCTTTTTCTTCTCTATAAGATTCTTTTATTTCCCACTCGTTTAACGAGTGGTTTTTTCTTGCCTGTTCGGCGCCAAAAGAAACGGCCGGAATCTCACGAATCCGACCGTTTTGGCTGTACTCCGACCCTCTTCACGGATTATTGTGGGATAAGAAAACGTACCCTTGTTTGTCATTGCGAGCAACTTTATGGAGCGCGGCAATCCGTGCCCTTTGCTGTTCCTTTTACGTTCTGCCGAGAGAACGGATCGCTGCGGTCGGCGTTCGCATCCCTCGCGATGACACCACCTTAACTTGCATCTGACCATCCCGCATAATTCCGTGATGAACCTATTCCGAGTCTTCGGACGACAGACCGGACAGATACGCTTTCCGCTTTTGCTCCATATTCTGTACGAGAACGTCCCAATAGCGGGTAGTCGGCGGACTTCCGGACAGCACATAATCCGGCACATCCCCGTGGTAGAGGTTTCCTGTTGAGCCGAGCATATACAGCATGCGGTTATCGTCGGAAAACCGCAGCGCAGAAACAGCCTCACCGATCCCGTTGTGTTCAAAAAGGAAGGTCAACTGGCCTGTCTCGAAGATGTGGACGGTTCCGTTTGCATATCCGAAAGCGACAAATCTTCCGTCGCGTGACATGGCTACGGCAGTAGTTGAGTCCGTTTTTTCTATCTGCGGCACAACAAGTCTGTGTTTCGCCCCGGTCGGGAGCGTGATTCGGCAGCATCCGGGAACATTCGCGCCGCCGCGGCATACTGAAAACAAGTATCCTTTGTCCGTGTTGATATCGAGGTCAAAAAGCGGCGTGGCGACATCCGTAAGTTGACCGAGTTCTCGGATGATGTGCAGAGAATCGTCAAATACCGTTCCGATTCCCCATGCGTCTGTCAAAACCCAGTTGTTGCCGTAAGCATGGAGATTATAGAATGCACGGTCATTAAAATCGCCATAGGTTATCCGACCGGAAGCGACATCCACTTTGAGAATCGCACATGGACTGGCTGCGGCAACAATCGCGGATCCATCCGCCTGAAACGCCACGGCGTTAGCCGTGCATCCGGTCACGACGTCCGTCAGAACGCTGCCGTCCTCAAGCGAGACGCACGCGATCCGGCACTCGTCGTTGTCCGTACAGATCAGGGCAACCCGGCTGCCGTCCGCAGTGACGTCAAAGCACTGCGCATTGATCGTACCGCGGACGTCCGGTGTGAGAACCCGTTCAGTCAGTTCATGGCGGATCACAATATCCTTTCCGTTGATATACACGACTTCAGGGATCTCGTCGTTTGTAAAAACGCCGTAGTACACGCCCTGCCTGTGGGCAATCCTGTCCGGCAGCGGTAAACGCCACAACACCGCCGTGTCCTGCTCTGTCACGGCACACGCAAAGAGCATATCGTTTACCTTAATAAATTTGACCTCTCGTATCGGCAAACGGTTTCCGGTCAGGCGGATCAGGCCGCCTTTGCCGAATGCATCGTAAATATACGCACTTGTTCCGGCGGAAAAGACCAGCCGTTCGCCGTCATCGGTCCATGCATAGTCCTCGGGCAGCTGCGGTGCATCGACACTCCATTGTTCGCCCGTGCTGCGATCCGTAATGACGAGCGTTCCCGCATGTGCAGGTGTCTCAAAGTCGTACAGTGCACTGTTCCGGTTTTGCGGTTCGGAGAGGACATTCGAATAGAACGTATCTTTCGGCGTGCAGACGAGTGAAGGCAGATTGGTGTCCAAAAGCCTTGCTCCGGCGAGAAAAAGCGAAGAATACGACGACGGCGTTACGGCGCTGTCAGTCGTTTTTTGTGCCAGCTCGATAGCAGAAAGCGGATCTTTTTGGATCAGATCGGTGATCTCGCCTGCCACTGCCATTCCGAAAAACGATTTTCCGTTTGTCTCTGCGGCCTGCTTCAACGATTGCGGAACCGCGAGAAGCAGCACGACACAGACCAAGGTAACCGCAAAAGCACCGATGACTGCGCATGCTCTGCGAATGGTTACACTGCGCGCAAACCGGAGATACCGTTGCATAGACGGATAGATATCCGGATTGCTCTTTTTCACGTCGATCGCTGCGATCAATTGTTTCATACGCAGCAAATCGATCGGCAGTCGTTGGCTCACGCGCGGGATCAGTTGATACGGATCGACGCCGGATCGCATCGCGAAAGCAGAAGAAAACAGCCGCGTTCGCAGATCGTTTCGATCCGTCTGCACTTCTCTGCGCAGAAAATCCTGTACCTTCACAAGCACGGCATCAACGTTGTCTGCATCGTCGGGATCGAGAATCAGGCGCGGAACGGCGCATTGCTCGATCAACGCGAATTCCTTTTTGCATGGATTGGAGTTTTCCCAGTTTGCGGAGCGGAATACAATCGCGCCGCCGGCGTGGTACATGGCTTCTTCGATCACGTCAAACCATTTGGTTGAGAAGGGTATCCCGGTACCTGCGCCGCTGACATCCATCCAGATGTCTACGCCGTTTTGCCGCAGATATTCGACGCAGCGGCTGACCGCGCCCGCGTCTTTTCTGGAGTAAGAAACAAACAGATGATTCACAACTCAGTCCCACTCCTTTCCGTCGCCTCCGGGAAACAACTGCAGTCCCAGCTTTCGCCAGATTGTTTTTGACACAATCTCTTTCAGATCCTCGTTGACGGCAGAATGCAGCTTGGTGCGTACGGCCGCGTACAAGCCCTCCGTTGTCATCAGATTCGCGTCGTTCGTGCAGCTCCACAACCGCCTGCCTTCGTCCTCGATCAGATAACCGCTGCCGGTTTCGCGGATCGCACGTACAGCGCAGCGGGAAGGAATCGTCTGCAGCCCTATGCAGATATTGGACCCGTCTTTCGGGTTGAACCAGACCTGTGCGAAGCTGCCGTCAGCGCTGCCGACCAGCAGCGTATATCCGGCTGTATTGCTCAGTTCGTTGACCGGATCAAAGCGGATGCCGACTACTGTCGGCACGCCGTGTAATGAAAACGGCTCAGACGGATATTGTTTGATATTCTTTGCTGCAGACAAATCACCGCCGTCGGAGAACCGGAAGGCAGGGTTCAGCAGAACTGCCGCAGGCTCGTCCGCATCCGGCAGAATCATCTCCAGTGTAATCGTGCCGTCCGCATTGATCCCGGCACTTTTCAAGCCGAGACCGTCTGTATTGCACAGATCTGTATGTGCGGTCGTCTGGTCGTAAACAGTCTGCACATCGGCTGCTGCGCTTTTCGGCACAGACAAAACATCGTCCAGACAGATGTTTCCCAGCGCCGTACCGATCTGCACCGCCAGTAAATGCGCAGACGCCCAGATTGTATTGACTCCGCCGTTCACATCGGACAGTACATCGCCGTAATCGAACGACGCATCTATATCGTACAGACCGACTCCCATATTGCGCTCCAGATAGACCAGCGTCGAAGTATTTACAAGCTCCATGTCGATCATTTTTTCGAGCATCAGACCCGTCCGCTTCGCTTCGCGTTCCGCGATCTTCCATACCTGCCCTGACACATCACAGACAGCCAGGACATCCTGCAGCATTACGGCGCTGTCACTGCCGCCTGGCCGGATGTCGTCATAGCGCTGTATACCGCTGCGCACACCGTCCGCCGTGAACGAGACGGTGACAAAGGTTTCATTCAGCGCACCGGCAGCAAGCACGCTGCCATCCGGCATAAATCCGGTGCACAGGACGGCGATCTGATCCGTACCAGTGTCCAGCGTATGCTGACCGGACGGATCAATCAGCACGATAGTGTGCTGATCGTACAGCAGGATCTTATCGCCCGAAACGACCAGCATGGCGTCTGCGGCAGAAATGCCGTTTGTCGATCCGATTTGTTTGTATTTTTTACCGTCTCCGGTATAGATGCTGCCGTTCAGGTCAAGCGCCGTCAGTGTTCTCTCATCCGCGCTGACCGCGACCCGGGCGATCCCGGCAGAAGAGATCGTTTTCTTCATAACGATGCGGCCGGTGTAGGTATCCCACCGGGCGACACGTCCGGACGAATCACCTGTCCAAATATACCTTGAACCGTCCGGGATAGCCGCATCGTTGATCGCGTATTTGTAATTGACTCCGATCGGCGTTTGGTGCCAGGGTTTGTTCATTAGGCCATGCAGTTTTTTATATGCGACTTGCTTAGAGACCGCCGATGTGGTCGGATTGGTGATCGCTTCCATCATTTTGATCGACATGACGACAGAATCGCCAATGTCTGCATCTACGGATAAAGCTATGCTCGCATAATCGGCGCGTCGAAAGTTTACCGCTGCATAAGCAAGCACTGCCAGCATGGCAATGGCAGCGAGGATCAGAACGCCTCTGCCGATCCACCGGATCACTGCCTTTCGCCGGACCGTCCGCATGTACTGACGCGAAGCGTGCAGCAATTCCAGAATGTTTTGCAGCTGCTGCCGCAGGTACTTGTCCCTTTCTTCCGCAAGTCGTTCGGAAACGATCACAGAGTATTCCTGTATCTTTCGCCGATCGGAAAGAAGGTCGGCCTTGCTGCCGGACGCAGTCCAGCAGTTATACCGCAGCAGAAGCTGGTTTTTCAGTGAATAAAAAGCAGGATCTGTGGTCAGAGAATCCAGGATATTTTCCGTCATATGCGCATCGGTACGGATGAAATTGATCTCCTCGATGCGCTTGGGCAGTACAGCTTCATCGTTGTAATCCACGTCCTCGATCCCGCCGACAGGGAGGACACGTGCCCCCGGCGGCACGGCGCGGATGTACGACTGCCAGTCCGCATTGGCTGTGGCTTCGTCCGAAACAAAAACGATCACCGAGTCGGCAGCAATGCGCTGCAGCGCAATCAGACTGCAGCACACAAACGTGCTCTCGCTCCTCTGCGGCATCCGGATGGGTTTTGCGATACCGGATTCTATCAGCCATCGGACCGTTTGCTCAGCGACCGATCGGCACGAACACTCATATACGACTTCAATACGTCTTGAATCCTGCAAAGCAATCACTCCTTTTCAAGCAAATGAAAACAGAAGGATTGGCCGTTATCTGTTGTTGATGATGTACTCAAGGTAGGCGAATACAGCGTTGGCGACTTCCCGTCTGTACGGGCGTTCCTTGGAAACCTTGCCGGCATACACCGGCTCCAGACCAGCCTGCTCGGCCATCCGGTTGAGTGCGTTGACGCTGATCAGAATGTCGTTGTGACACATCGTCCGCGCGTCGTCCACTTCCTTGCGGCGCTTGAAGAACTCGTTCTGGTCCAGCGCGCCGCCGCCATAAAGTGCCACGAACTTCTGCTCGTCTATGACTGCGCGGTGGTAAAGCTCAAACGAATCGAAGCAGGAATCAATGAATTCCAGATCGTCCGGTTCGTTCTGTTTCATCTCGATCAGCTTTTTGATGGTGTCTGCATTCAGCATCTTTCTTTTCCCTTTCGTATTCTTACTGTTCCGTGCCGAGAAGCTCGACGTCTTCGGCGTACGGTTTCATGCCCTCGATGCAGATCTGCGCAACCTGCGACACCTCCATGCCGAGCATAGCGCATCCGCCGACAATCAGCTCTCTGTTGCATTTTGCGGCGAATTTTTTGTCCTTGAACTTTTTCATAAAGCTCTTGACCTCCAGGTCCGTGATGCCGTGCGGACGCATGCGCGCGCACGCCTGAATAATCCCGGTCAGCTCGTCGACCGTATACAGGCTCTTTTCCATATTCGTTTCGGGCATCACGTCCGAACAGATTCCCCAGCCGTGGCTGAGAATGGCGCGCACGTCGGCTGCGTCGACGCCTTCGGCGAGCAGCTCCTTTTCCGTGTGCTGCAGGTGCTCGTCCGGGTATTCCTCGTAGTCGTAGTCGTGCAGATAGCCGACGGCCATCCAGTGCTCCCGGTTCTCTCCGAAATAGTCCGCCATCGCGCCCATCGCATACATCACGTTTTTTGCGTGGATGACAAGATGGTGTTCGTGCACATGACAGTCATTGAGTTCCCGTGCACGTTCGATCGTCAACATCCTTGTTCCTCCTTTTTCATTCCGGCGCTGTTCCTGCGTCTGTGGTATTGCAGGCGCTTATCAGAGCAGCCCTAAAAGCTCCAGTGTTTTATGGTCCCGCTTGCCGCCGAAGTATTTGTCCAGCACGCTCCGGAACACAGGGTCTGCGTCCGGCACAAGAGAAAACAACGTCATGGATGACTGCAGTTTCCTGTTGTCCGGCGCTCCGAAGACCTCAAAAGCGTCATTTGTCTCCAATTCCAGCAGTGCGCAGCAGATTACAAGCAGGTTCTTGCCGAGATACGGATCGCGCAGAAATGCGGCCGCTTCGTCCGGATCCTGTATGGCATAATACTGAGACATTGAACTAACCCCGAGACCCCGGATCTGCGAAAAAATGTACCACATCCAATGGGATTGCTTACGGCCGTTTCTGATTTCCATCAAAGCAGTTTGAAAAGCGTTCTTGTGCGCATCGACGAATCTGGACAGATCCGGCGCTGTGTTCATGCTTTTCACTCCTTTTGAAATGATGATAACTGTTTTTCTGTAATGTGCGTTCTGTCAGTCCGCGATCACGGCCTTTTTCTTTCCGCGTTTGTTCCTCGGATACTCCCGCAGGCGGATCACATAGTCGAGATTGACGACGGTCTGCCTGCCGTTCTTGTCCAGCACAACGGCATTGTCGACGACCTCCCGGATCACGCCGTCATAACTGCCGGACGCCACGGTATCCAGCAGGACTTCTTTGCCGATATATCTTTGCGCGATTTTGTACATTTCCGGTTCCCCCTTCTGTTTTGCGACCCTTGCCGCAATGTATTGTTTGGTTTCCCTGCGATGCAGCGCCAGAATGATGCACAGCATCAGGATCGGGAAAAAGCTGATCCACCAGGTTTGCATGTTTGTCACCCCGCATCAGATTATGTTACGCACGGACTGTTTCAAAGCTGATTCCGACCAGACGAAGGATCTCTTCGTCCTCCAGACGCTCATCCAATACAATCGTATACCAGTGCTGCTTGTTCATGTGGTATGCGGGATAGGCCTTCTTTTCGTCGAGCCGGGCTTTTACCGCTTTCGGATCATCCTTCAGGTTCAGCACCTCTGCCATGCCGCCTTCCTGGATGCCGATTTTTTCTTTGGGAATACAGCCGACCACGGCGAACCACGGCTTTTGCCCGGGCACGCGCAATGCGGCGCATTCCGGCAGACTGCTCCAAAGAAATTCCGGTTCCGCGTGATAGGTTTCTTTGATAAGCCGAAGGATTCTTTTGGCCTGCTCGCCTTTGAAGTGTTCGGTACGACAGCATTTGTCCGCGATCTCCCGCAGGACAGATTCGCATGCCTAATGGATTTCGCCGACGAACGAACCTGTTGCGCTGTGTACATGCGCCGGCAGGTATTCCTCGTTCGTTTCGCAGTCAAACACGCTGAAGTCCGCGTCGCCCTCGGGCGTGAGGCGCACAAGCATCGTGTACTGATCGCGCATGATCGGAAAACGCTTTTCATAGCCGGCTTGTGCGGGACGAAAACCATAGGCTGTCAGCTTGTCCGTATCCGGCGTTTTGTTTCGGAAAATGGATGGTACGTCAATCAAGACTGCTTTCACCTTCTCTGCATCAACTGAAAACCACGTTCAGTCTGTTATTTCACTGTTTTGCTGCTTTGCTCGATCATATCCGTTCACGCGCTGACAGATGCAACTTATCGTCGAGACAGTAAGCACACCGTCTCCACATGCCTTGGGACAATGGCGTGAATAAAAATGCCGTTATCTACGCTGCCCATACGACCCTCGGCGTCAGGAATATGGCGTTGACCGGTATTGATCGGATGCAAATTAAACTTTTCTCGCCGTGCCATGTTCAAACACAAATTTTCCGATTTGAACACGCTCCAAAAGAGGGCAGGTATCAAAGGATTGGATCTCCGCGCCGACGACGGTGCAGGGAATGATCAAACGCCTTAGCGATCGGCAACCGTAAAAGCCGCCCTCTGTCATACTTTGAAGCGAATCCGGAAGAACGACTTCTTCCAAAGATGAACAGTTCCGGAAGACAGCCTCTTCCATTCTCTCAACCGTGCTCGGAGCCACGAACCTTTTTAACTGTTCGCACCCTCTGAACAAAGCCTCCGCTAAATATGCTATACCATCGGGGAAACTCGCGTATTCCAGGTATTTGCAATCACGAAAGCAAGCTGTTTGCACTTCGATCACAGTTGAAGGCAATTCAATTCGATTGATACCCGTTTCACGAAAAGCGCCAAGGCACAGCCGTCTGACAGAACTTGGTAAAATAACCTTTTTGATCGAAGAATTCCCTGCAAAAGCGGATTCTCCTATCGTTGTAACGGGATATCCGGATATGCTTTCCGGTATGTATAAAGTATCTCCGGTACCGGTATACCCGGTTATAACACACTCATTTTTAACAATGCGGTAACTGAAATGGTCATAAGCCGCATGACCCTCACATACTCCGCTCTCTGAAACGGCAGAAATCAACGATTGAAAATGATCGAGATGGCCGGGAAATGCGCTGCGGGATAAATACAGCATATTTTCGTCTTTACCAAAATACTTTTCATAGGAAGCAGCCTTTTTCTCAAAGCCATGCTCACGCATTTTTTGAATCAATTCTCTTGCAGTTACACGTCCGATAAGGATCGGAATGATTTTACAGCTCATCTTGTTCGTCGCTTCCGAGAATTCCTTGAAAACGTTGTCTGAGATCAAAGAATTATAACTGACGTATAAAATGAAGCACTTGCAATTCTCTTTTCCGATCACTTCAAGCGCACTATCATCCCAATAATCTCCGTACTTAAGAGCTTTATCATACCAAAGCGGGATCCCGTGATGCTTTAATTCAACAATATCTTTGATAACGACCTCACGATCAGCGTGAGAATAACTGATAAACGCATAGTCGGTCTTTGCCAGATCGGGATTCATCATGTCGTCTTCTGATGGATCCTGCACATTTATTTGCGTTAAATTGCTGATTTCTTCAATTGCTTTCCGCAGTCTTGCCGCAGGCCTTTCATCGGCGTATCCAACCGCTACTGCGCCTGCCAATGCTTTATATTTCTCTGATGATATCATGCAGTCCGTATCGCCAATCCAAAGGCTGCCCAAGCTGAGATCCGTTGCTTTTAAACACATGGCGTACATTGCCGCACCAACAGAAAGGACATCCGTTTGAACGCTTCCTTGATTATACACGGCAATTATAACCGGCGCAGACTGCATAGCGATGCCCGTTGCATCTAAATCCTTTGTGATTACGTCTGCCGCTTGATAATAGTCTTGAATAAACGACTGTTTATTCTTGCCGGTCAAAACTTCAAAAAACCATGGCTGCCTGTTCTTGGCGGAAGGGGTGATACGCGCAGCGTCCACGATCTGAAAAACACTCTGCATAGGCAATTCTTCACGTTTGAATTGTCTGATGCTGCGCCTGTTTCTAAGCACATCGTCAAAAATCATTAGCCGTTCCTACCTGTTTTCGTCATCAATACAACCGTCTCCACATGGTGCGTATGCGGGAACATATCGACCGGCTGGACGGCGCGGACTTTGTATCCGCCTTTTGTCAGGACGGCAAGGTCGCGCGCCTGCGTTTCGGGGTTGCAGGAGATGTAGACAATCTTTTTCGGCGTGAGCGTCAGCGTGCTTTGCAGAAACGCCGGGCTGCTGCCGGCTCTCGGCGGGTCCATGAACAGCACGTCCGCCTTCTCGCCGTTTTCCGCCATTGCGGTCATGAAGTCGCCCGCGTCGCCGCAGTAGAATCGCGCATTTTTGACGGCGTTTCGCTTGCAGTTGGCAATCGCGTCGTGCACCGCGTCGCGGTTCAGTTCCACGCCGATCACCCGTGCCGCTTTGTCCGACGCCACAAGTCCGATCGTCCCGATGCCGCAGTAGGCGTCGATCACGGTTTCCTGTCCGGTCAGCGCGGCAAATTCCATGGCCTTGCCGTACAGAATCTCCGTCTGCACGGGATTGATCTGATAGAAGGATTTCGCCGAAATGCGGAACACCTTGCCGCATAGCGTGTCCTCGATAAAGCCCTTGCCGTACAGCACGCGTTCATGCGGGCCGAGCACCAGATTCGTCTCGTACGGATTCACATTCAGGATCACGGTCGTGATCTCGGGATGCTTTTCCCGCAGCGCCTTGACGAAGTTGTTGACCGAAGGGAACGCCGGTTTGGCCGAGATGAGCACGACCATCACCTCGCCGCTTGTAAAGCCGCGCTTGACCAGTACGTGCCGCAGAATGCCGCGTCCGCTGTCCTCGTCGTACGCCTGGATTTTGAAACTGCGCAGCATCGAGCGGATTGTCACGATGATCGCATCCGCCGTCTCATCCTCCAGCAGGCATGCGTCGACCGGCACGACGCGGTGTGTGCCGGATTGGTACACGCCGGAAATCACGCGCCCGTCACGCAGGGCCTTGAACGCCGCCTGCACCTTGTTTCGGTAGTGATACGGGTTGTCCATGCCGATGATCGGCGAGACCCTGCCGTATTTGTCAAGCAGGATGCGCACCTGCTTCTCTTTCCATTTCAACTGCTCGTCATACGGCAGATTCATCATCTGACAGCCGCCGCATTTTTTATACAGCGCACATACGTTTTCGCTCATGCTTCTCCTCTTTCGATCATGGACACGATCAGATCCGGCCGGCGCGTAGTCACGTTGTCCGGCTGCATTGCCAGCACACGACGCGCCTTTCGCGCGCTGTCAATCGTCCACACGGACGTCAGCAAACCCTTTTGCCGGAACGTCTGCGTCAACTGCAAAGATGCGCTCTCGTAACTGCAATTGATGCCGATCGCGCCGAGCGCGCACGTTTTTTTCGCCAGTTTTTCTATGTTCGTCCAGATCCGGACGTCCGCATTCAGATAGTACGGCACTGCGGGACATTTCGCCCGCACGGCCGGTACGTCCTTCTCCGAGATACCGGTAAAGAAAATCCGGTCAAGCACGCCGGCCTGCCGCGCCATCGGCTCGACGCATTCGAGAAAATCTGTCATTTTAACGTCCACGTTGGCGCGAATGTCCGGATGCGCCGCCAAAAACGTGAACGCTTCCCGCAGCGAGGCACAGTCGCCCTGCGGTTCGTCATGCGAAAGAACCGCTTGGCCGCCGGGCAAAAACCGCAGATCAAATTCCACGATCTGCGCACCGGCCGCAATACCGGCCTGCATCGCCTCGATCGAGTTTTCCGGCAAGCCCATGCTGCCGGAATGCGCCGTCACCGTAAAGGCCTGCGGCACACGAAACAATTCCCTGTTTGGACTGTTTTGGGATGCCATCTTTTCACGCCTCCGTTCTGCCTGGCGCACTCAAACAGTTGTCATATTCCGTTTCCCTGAAGCCGACGATTACAAAATCATCCGCAATCAGAATCGGACGCTTGACGAGCATACCGTCGGACGCGAGCAGCGCGAACTGCGCATCCTCCTCCATCTGCGGCAGACGCTCCTTCAACTGCAGGGATTTGTACAGCAGCCCGCTGGTGTTGAAAAACCGTTTGAGCGGCAGACCGCTGCGCTTGTGCCATGCGCGCAGCTCGCGCTCGTCCGGATTGTCCTCTTTTATGTTGCGAAGCGTATAATCCACACCGTGCGCATCAAGCCACTTCTGCGCTTTCTGACAGGTGGTGCATTTCGGATAACACAAAAAGATCATGGATGTTTCCTCCTTTTATCCATAAGACCTCGATTCATCTTTATAGCGATAAAGCACGGGCGCACACGCGCAGTTGTGCGGATGCATTTTGATATGGTACGAACTTTAGTGTGTGCCCTGCAAATTTGCTCTTGGTCGCATGCGTCGTAGTACAGTATGCATTTTAGTGCGTGTCACAACATGGCTCTGTCGCGTGGAATACGATCTATCATCCGCACGCATTTTAGTGCGTGCCTTTTATGTTGGAGCATACGCAATTATACAACAAGTCGGTACGCACTTTAGCGCGTGACTTGCGTATTTTTTCTCTTGATCGTATACGTCGTAGTACCGTACGCATTTTAGTGCGTACTTTTTGCACCCGCGCTTTTGCAGATGCGTCGAATTGTAAGTTGGTTCGCATTTTAGTGCGTGCCTTTAATGCCGGAGCAGCCGCAGATACATTGCATCGTAAATCGGTACGCACTTTAGTGCGTACTCTGCAAATTTGTTCTTGGTCGCAGCGTCGCAGTACAGTACGCATTTTAGTGCGTATTCTTGTATTCTCTGCTCCGGTGTATGCTTTGTTGCACCGTACGCATTTTAGTGCGTACCCTGCAAATTTGCTCTTGGTCGCATGCATCGCAGTACCGCACGCATTTTAGTGCGTACATTTTGCACCGGAACATCCGCAGATACATTGTAAGTCGATACGCATTTTAGTGCGTATTTTTGCACCGGAGCATTCGCAGATGTATTGCAAGTCGGTACGCACTTTAGTGCGTGATCTATCTGCTTGCCTTATGCAGTTGCTTTGTGGGATGGCACGCACTTTAGTACGTATCTTGCACGTGCTCTCCTATGCGACCGCAACTATAGCACAGTACGCATTTCAGTGCGTGCCTTGCTCACGTTCTATGCGGATGCGTTTATAGTACCGCGCGCACTTTATTGCGTGTCGGCGTCTTCTCTTGCGCGCTGCGTCATCTTCTCAAACTGCCGCAGCAGATCCGCGCGTTTTTCCGCGGGCACCGATTCAAACAGCAGCAGCAGTTTCTCCTGCTGAACGGCAAGAGATTCCTGCTTCGAGCCGATGAGGAAATCGACCGGCACGTCGAAAAACTGCGCCATGCGACGCAGCGTTTTGCCTTTCGGCAGACGGCCTTTGCGCCAGTGCGTTATATTGCCGCTGCTGACGCCCATGATTTGTAAGGCGGCGGAAACGGACAGTTTCCGCTCATGGCACAGAACCTGCAGTCGTTCGTAAAACATATCTTAACTCCGTTTCTTTTCAGCGCAGCGCTTCCCGCAGAGCCTGCAGATCGGCGGACATTGTCGACCACCCGGTCGCAGCGCGAATGACGGTATGACGGCTGTCCGGTTTTTCCCAGAAGCCAAACGCGACTTTTTCGCGAAGTCGGGCAAGCCGTTCGTCCCCAAAGACAACAAATTTCTGGTTGGTCGGCGAGTGCAGGAAAAACGGGCAACCCGCCTCCCGAAAGATTTCTTCCATCTCCTCTGCCATCGCCAGCACGTGTCGGCTGATGCGGAAATACAAATCGTCCGTGAACAGCGCATCGAACTGCACACCCAGCAGCCGTCCCTTTGCGAGCAAAGCGCCGCGCTGCTTGACGCGCGCCGGATAATGCGCCGGTTTTCTGCCTTTTCGGAAGACGACGGCCTCGCCGCACAGCAAACCGACTTTGGTGCCGCCGATGGTGAACACGTCGCAAACGGCCGCAAGGTCGGCAAGCGACAGATCGGATTCACGGCTTTCCAGCCCGAAGCCCAGCCGCGCGCCGTCGAGATACAGCAGCATGTCGTATGCGCGGCAGACGTCCGCGAGCGCACACAGCTCCTGTTTTGTATACAGCGTTCCGTACTCCGTGGGATAGGTGATATAGACCATACCGGGACGCACAATGTGTTCGCGGTTCGCGTCGGCATAGTAGTTTTCCGCATACGCGCGCACGTCCGCAGCGCTGATTTTGCCGTATCGATGCGGGAGCTCCATGACTTTACGTCCGGCATATTCGATCGCGCCGGCTTCATGCGTGGCGATATGCGCCGTGTTTGCGGCCAGTACGCCCTCCCATTCACCCAAAAGCGTGGAAATAACGACGGCATTCGTCTGCGTACCGCCGGTGAGAAACTCCACCTGCGCTTCCGGCTGCGCGCACGCGACGCGGATCTTTTCCCGCGCACGGCTGCTGTACACGTCCGTGCCGTAACCGCTCAACGGTTCCGCGTTCGTTTCAATCAGACGCTGCAAAACAGCGGGATGTGCGCCTGCGATATAGTCGCTCTCAAACGATACCATTTCAGACTTCCTTTTCCTGCACGATGTTGTTCATCCATACGTTCTTTTTGACGAGTACAACGCCTATGACACACTTGATCAGATCGGACATCTGCACGATGGAGAAGATCCAGATCACAGGCAGCGCCGTATAGCGGCTGAGCGCAAAAGCGACCGGCACGTTCACGACCCACATGAACGCGCTGTCAAACAAAAACGTCACGATCGTTTTGCCGCCCGAACGCAGTGTGAAGTACGTCGTATGCATCAGCGCAATCTGCGGCGTAAACACCGCCTGTGCCATCATCAGCAGCATGGCAATGTGTTTCGCTTCGTCCGTGGTATTGTAGATACGCGGAAACAGCGGCGCGGCGGCAAAGATCAAAATGCCCGTCAGCACCGCGATAAACACCGCAAAGGCTATAATCTTGTTGTCCTCGTCCTTGGCCTGCTTGAACCGGCCTGCGCCGAGATGCTGCCCGACGAGGATTGCAATTGCGTCGCCCATGGCAAAAAAGACGACGTTGAACACATTGGAGACGGTGTTCGCAATGTTTTGCCCGGCGACCACATTCAGTCCGCGCAGCGAATAGCACTGCGTGAGCATGGCCATCCCGCCGGACCACAGCGCTTCGTTGACCAGCAGCGGCGAGCCGGTGCGGAAGAACCGGCAGATCAGACGCGCCGGAACGCGCAGCGTGCGGTACAGGCCGCGGATGTAGGGGCACTTGCGCGGATGGCGGTGCGTCCAAACAACGACAATCGCCATTTCCACAAAACGCGCAAGCACCGTCGCAATCGCGGCGCCGTTGACGCCCAGACGCGGGAAGCCGAGTTTTCCGAAAATCAGCAGATAGTTAAAAACCAGGTTGACCGCAACGGCAGCCAGCCCCGCGCGCATCGGGACAACCGTCTCGCCGCATTCGCGCAGAGTGTTGGAATACACCTGCACCACCGTGAAGGCGGGCAGTCCCGCGAGGATGATGTGCAGATAGCCCAGCGCATAGCCGAGCGTCGCCTGCAGATCGCCGCCGTCGGCACTGCCGTTCAGATACAGTCCGATCAGCTGCCCGCCGAACAGACCGAAGACCGCCAGTGCGGCAAGAAACAGGATCGCGCCCATCCAGAGCTTGTAGCGGAATGTGTGCCGGACACCCTCGTGATCCTCTGCGCCGTAATACTGCGCGGTAAAGATGCCCGCGCCGGCAAACCCGCCGAAAACGCAGAGATAATAGACAAAGATGAGCTGGTTGACGATGGCCACACCGCTCATCTGTTCCGTTCCGATCCGGCCGACCATAATGTTGTCCAGCAGACTGACAAAGTTGGTGATCCCGGTCTGGATCATGATCGGCACGGCGACCGCCAGCACACGCTTGTAGAACGCGCGGTCGCCGATATATTTATTCTGAATTGTACCCATGTTTACAATGCGTCGATATACCGGCACGCAGCGATCGCGGCGGCAGCGCCGTCCGCTGTGGCTGTCGTGATCTGACGCACACCCTTTCTGCGGCAGTCTCCCGCGACGAACACACCGTTCTCAGCCGTTACGCAGGATTCATCAATGTCGAAATAGCCCTGTTCTGTCAGCGGAACAAGATCGCGGAACGGCTCGTTTTCCGGCACCTGTCCGATGGCGACAAATATGCCGTCCACCGGGAAGTCGGTCGTTTCGCCGTCCGTGTCGAGCACGATCGACGCCAGAGCCGCATCGCCGTGCAGTTCGCGCACAACGGTGTTTGTGATAAACGTCACGTTGTCTCTGCCGCGCAGAATTTCCAGCAGCTTTTCTTCACCCGTAAATACGGGCAGGTTCTGCACGAGCGTCACGTGCGCGCACGTTTCCGACAGCAGCACCGCTTCCTGCAGCGCCGTATTGCCGCCGCCGATCACGGCGACGTCCTTGCCCCGGTAAAACGCGCCGTCGCACACGGCGCAGTATGAAACGCCCTCGCCGACCAGCTCATCCTCGTGCGGCAGACCGAGCTGACGGTGGCGGGAACCGGTTGCGAGAATAACCGACCTGGCCGTATAGGTCTCTCCCTCGGTCTGTACATCGAAGCCGTCTGCCGTGCGGCACACGCCCGTCACGGTCTCCATTTCGACCTCGGCGCCCTGCGCGAGCACCTGCTCGAGCAGCAGATCGGCAAACTCTGTGCCGCTCATCTGCGCGATGCCGGGATAATTCTCGACCTTGGGCGAATGCGTGATCTGTCCGCCGAACGTCTCTTTTTCCAGCACAAGCACGCTTTTTCCAGCGCGGCGTGCATACAATGCGGCGGTCAGTCCCGCAGGACCCGCGCCGACAATCAGAATATCTGTCATAATTTCTCTCCTTGCTGGACGCCGCATTTTTGTGCGGCGATTCTTTTTTCAGGCAAACCGGCGCAGAAATACGCGCGGATTGCACAAATCCGTCTTTATTCGTCATCCTTGCGCTGGTCTGCCGGGCTGAGCATATCAAAGGTCACCAGATCGGGATGCATTTTTCCCAGATCGTTCCGGGATGACTTTTCGCGGCTGCCGGAATAGATATACCCCTCGGAGCGCATATATGCATTCCACCGGCGGTGTTCCAGCCTGCGGATCGCATCCAACTGCTCCGGCGTGCGCTGCTCGATCGGAAGATGAATGCCCGGCACTCCGCATTCACGTTTGACCTTTATATGGATGGCACGCGCAATAGACGACCTGCGGTAGTAGTCATACCTCCAGAAGGAGGCCTCATCGCCCCAGCGCTCGTGCGCACGCAGCGCATTCAGCTCCAGTTCGGAACGGATCAGAACCGCTTCCGTATAGATGCTGTCTTCGTCTGCGATGTATTCGATATCGAACGGTTTGTTCGCGTAGTTTCTGGCGTCCTGCAGCGAAGCCTTTTTCTCGGAGCTGCCCACGACAGCCGTCAGGTGCGGATGTATGCCCCTGCGTTCAAAGTACGTGCGCATCACAGCGGCTAAGCGGATGTTCCGGGAGTCGTCGCCCTGCGAAATAAACACCTCGCTGACGTGTTCGATCTCGTCCAGATACTCCGACAGCTCAATCGACTGCGTGCACACGCCTGCATGAATACGGATCGTGTACTGTGCCTCGCCGTCATCCTCGTAATGATCGTTGTGCGCCTCATCGAGAAGCTCCGGACACTGCATGCGAAGCTTCGCCTCCGCAAGCGGATCGGCGTCGAAAACGTGGATATGCACACGGTATCCGATCATCTGGCAGTACCATGGCAATGTATGCAGCATCTGCGTGCCGAAATCGTCCAGACCGATGAGTACAACCGAAATCAGTTTGTAGTCCGGCAGTTCGATCGCCTGCCTGAACAGGCGCATACCGTTCTCGTTCAGCTCGTGCAGGATCAGAGACTGTGCCACATTGATGCGATGAATAATCATCTTGCCGAAGTCGGTCTGTGAAAGCAGCATTTCGGACTCGGGCTGCTTGCAGAACACATACAATTCGGTGTTTTCGGCCTGTCTGAACGCCTCGATCAGTTGAATGGCCTGACTGAGATTTTCGGATTCGTCGTTCCCCATGATAAACAGCTGCATGGGCTTTTTCTGATTGTGTTTGTGCAGCGGCAGCAGGGTAATATCATCCCTGAAACAGATCGCGCCGATTTTCCGCACAGCCGCCGCCATCTCAAACGAAGACTCCTCGTTCTGCTCAAACACATCCGCGAAAATGATGCGACGATGGCTATCCAGACGAAGCAGGTCCTGCGCCAGAGAGAGCGAGCGTGTATTCAGCTCCGAGAACACGCAGAGCGGCATATTCCGGCTGAACAACAGCTGCATCCGGGCAGACACATCCTTGAAGAAGGACAGGACAAATCCGAGCGTCATCAAAGGCGCCAGAAGGAACAGCACTGCCGAAAGCAGAAAATACGGGCTGTACAGCCAGTCGGGAATCCCACCGATGTTTTCAAGCACAAAAGCCAGTTCACCGTCCATCACAAACACACGCAGCACGGCATGGATGGACAGCAGAACCGCCTGAATCCAACTGATATGCGCGTCGGGCATATGCACATAGACGGGAATGAAAATGATGAGCGCGGAAAGAAGAACACCCGCAAAAAGGATATTGATCGGCGAGCGGATTCTGCGCATCACATGCTGGGCGAACCGACCGCTTCGCGTGACGCAGATCGCCGCTGCAATCAGCAAGGCAAGAGAAAGAAAGAAGCAGATAATCCAATCCATTACGACACCTTCCCTTGAATTAGTGCAAACTGTAAACAATCAGTTTGTCGTGCGGCTGCAGTGTGACGGAAATCTCGTTCTGGTTGCCGGTAAAGAGCGTCATCTCCTCGCGCAGACGTTTCTCGTTCTCCGGGTTCGGAATCAGACGAACATAGCCCAGCACCAGCGTGGGGTTGATCTGTTTGCGGAAGATCTCCGGGTCCGTGGACTGCCGGTAGACTTCGCGGATCAGCTGCGCAGCGGTGCAGGTTCCCGGAATCCGTGTGAAGAAGCTGCAGGCTTCCTTCAAATAGATTTCTTTGCTTTGCAGCTGTTCCTGGCCGACTCTGGCCGTGTCATAGGTCAGAATATCTCGGAAGAGCATATACAGCGGCTCTTTCTCGCTGACCTGCGTGATCATTTTGCTGACATAGCGGTTGCTGATGACAACATTATTCTGGCTGTAATTGGACACCACGTCATAATGCTTCGGATCGACGATCTCCACAATCACGTCCATATTGGTCGGGTCAAAACCGTCGATTGTTTTGACCTTTTCCCGGATGATATCCTGCTGATAGATCAGGTTGGTCAGCGCATTGGCATCCACTTCATCCTGAATCACGTTGTCGTCCGACAGGATCAGTATACTGGTGTCCGAGGGGGTTTCGTCCACGATACCGCGAATCTTCTCGCCGATTCTTTCCTTGTCATAAATATCGGCGCCAAACGTTTCCACAAACGGATACTCGCGATAATAATTCATTCTCTCAAGGAAACCCTGCTCGTCGATCATCGTGATGTTCAGCTTCGTGCCGTTGCCCGCCCATTCGCCGAAGAAGGAAGAAAAGCCCTGCAGGATCTCCTTGGTCCGGCTGTTGTGACCGAGAATGATGATTGTTTTGGTGCCGTTGTCGAAATCCGGATTCATGGCACAGTCCACGCTGTCGCCGCACGGATCATCGGTACGCAGGATTTCCTGCTCGTCGTTGGCCACATAATAGGCATAACGCCTGTCGTCTATCTCCATAATGGTCAGCGGAATGCTGCGCACATGCGTGCGCAGATGCTCACGGATAAACGCGGCCTCATCCGTACATTTTGTTTCTTTGCAGTAGAAAGCCGCGTTTTTGTTGGAAAACAGCTCGCTGTAGACCGAATTCAGCTCGGGCATGATGGAAAACTGCGAGAGAATCTGACCCAAAGAGCGGTTGATGTGGATCGGCACGATGTGGCACTTGTTTTTCTTCTCTTTGACCTTGATGATCTTATCGACCAGATCCTGCGTCCACTCGTCCGTGATTTCGACGATGATGGTTTGCTTGTCAACGGACTCCGGGCCGGAAGTGATGTCGGCAACCTGCATGAGCGTCTTGACTGTCAGGACGTTGCCCTTTTCCTGCTCCTGCAGGCGTTCACGCGTTTCAAACTTGCAGATCGATGTATTCAGATCGTTGCCGAGGATAATCACACTTTTGGCGCGCTGGAGCGAAATATCCTTGAGCTGCATGGTGGAAAACACATCGCCCTCGCGCACGATGACCACAACGTTCATCCGGAACCGGTTGTGCAGCCGATAGAGCATCCCCCGGACGGAACCGAATTTTTTTGCCTTGTCGCGAATGATTTTGCGTTCGCGGGAAAGTGTGTCCGCAATACGTTCGCGGATTTCCTTCTGTATCTCGTCTTTTTTGGAGTCGACAAGAACGACGAATTTGTGTTTTTTGTCCTGCTCGTACAGACAGTCGTTGATGATCTCGGACGCGCGTGTGTTCCAGTTAAGAATCACGATATGGTCCGACAGGTACAAACGCCGTCTGCCTGCGTTGATGTTGTCGATGAAGCGGGAAAAAGCATTGGTGATGTAACCGATCAGTGCACCGGTAAAGATAATCATACCGATCAGGATAATCAAAAGGCATGCGATGGCGGTCGCCACATGCGCCTGTCCGATATCTTCAATGACAAACTGAATACAGCCGGCATCCATAATCATGGTCAGTGTGCAGAAAGCCGCTTTCGGAAAGCTCATCTGCTCGGTTCCCTGCAGACGGAAACTGCTGATCAGCAAAGCTGATGCCACGATGAACGCGACGTTCAGAATCACGATGACCAGCAGCAAGACCGCGCTGGTATTCTTGGTCAGATGAATGTTGAACCACTCGCGTGTTTTCCGGATCATCTTTCTGCCCTCCCTGTTTTTTTCACCGACCGGTGTGTGCGGCAGAAAGCACTGCTGCGCAATGTGTTCCGCCAATGGTGATTTATCATTAAGTATAGCAAATTCTGCCGCAATCTGTCAATAGACGAAAGGCACTTTTGCACGGGTTTGCACATGATTCCGCTGATGCAATCTGCTGCGGATTTCCCGCCGGGATATGTGCGGTGCAGCGGTTCTATTCCGGGACAAGACGCCATATACTGGTTATGCAATCGGCCGCCGATCCGGCAGGTGCAGCTATTCGGCAAAGGAGGACAGCGCATGGCGGAACAATTCAATGCGGCAGCTTCTGTTCTGCCCGAACGCCTGCGCGCGGCGATCGGCCGGATCGCGCCGCAGATCGGGCACACGGTCACGGAGGTGCGCCTGCGCGCGTCGTCACCGCTCATGCTGACCACGCCGCAGGGAACGCTGTTTCTGCGCCCGGACGGAAGATGCTCCGGCTTTTTTGGCACGGACGTGCTGCATGTGCAGGCGCAGGACGTCGAAGAGACGTTTCTGAACGCCTGCGGATACGCCGTGCATGCGTATGAGACACAAATCCGCGAGGGTTTTCTCACACTGCCGGGCGGACACCGGCTGGGGCTGTGCGGACACATGGACGTGCGCGCGGACGGCACGCCGCAGATGCTCACGCGCATCACGTCGCTCAATCTGCGCATTGCGCGTCCGGTCGATACGGCGGCAGGCGCATTGTGCGAGGCACTGTTTGCGCGCGGTCTGTGCAGCGTGATTCTTGCCGGTCCGCCGCTCAGCGGCAAAACGACGATGCTGCGTGATCTGGCGCGCCGGCTGTCGGAGGGCATGTGCGGGGACTATTACCGTGTGAGTGTGATCGACAGCCGGGGCGAGCTCGCGCCGCTGCCGTACTGCGACGTGCTGTCCGGCTGCGGCAAGGCCGACGGCATCCGCATGGCGCTGCGCGCGCTCTCGCCGCAGATGCTGCTGTGCGACGAAGTCGGCACACTTGAGGAAGTCGACGCGCTCGCGCAGAGTTTCTGCGCCGGCGCGCACTGCGCGGTCAGCGTGCATGTGCAGAATGCAGCCGCGCTCCGGCAGCGTATTACAATCCGGCGGCTGCTGCAAACGCAGCAGTTCGATCACGTTGTGCTGCTGTCCGGCACATCGCCCTGCACAATCGAGTCAATTCATACCGCCGGGGAGCTGTGCGCATGAAAGCGGCAGCGGCGGCCTTGATCTTTACGGCGTGTCTGTTCGCGGGCAGTCTGGCGCGCGGATCTCTGCGCCGGGTCGAGCAGATTCTCTCGCAGCTTTGCGTTTTTCTGCGCCGGCTTCGCTTTTGCGCCCGGCTGCACCGGCCGCTCGGCGCGGTGATCGCGCAAGCGGCGGACGATCCGGATCTGTCGGCGCTCGCGTTCCTGTCCGGATGCGCGGCGTCCTGCCGCGGCGGTACCGCACTGCCGCAGGCATGGCGGGACGCGGTGCATACGACGCCGGCCGGACGCACAATCGAGCGGTACATCCCCTCGCTCGTCTCGCTGATTCCGGCACTCGCGTCGGCGGACGGACGGCAGGTCGACGCGCTGCTCGAACTATACGAGGCGCAGGCGCGCGACGCGCTGCAAAACGCGCGGCAGAAAAGCGAGCACATGGGCAGTGTGTATATGCAGCTCGGCGGTGCGGTCGGGATACTGCTCGGCATCATGATTTTATAAAGGACGGAAAAGGAATGGATATCGCGTTCGTGTTCAAAATCGCAGCCGTGGGCATCATCGTCGCGGTGCTCAACCAGATCCTGCAAAAAGCCGGACGGGACGACTATGCCATGCTCACAACGATTGCCGGGATTCTGGTGGTGCTCGTGATGCTGCTGCCGCGCATGCAGGCCATGTACCGCGCCGTACGGGACGTGTTCGATCTGTGAGCGCGTATAAGGCGGCCGCGTTTGCGGCAGCGGCGGCGATGCTCGCCGCCGTACTCAAAAAGGAGAAGGCCGAGTTTGCGCTGCTCGTGCAGCTTGCGGCAGCGGCGGCGCTGGTCGGCGCGGTTCTTTCCGGCGCCGTATCCGTGTTTCGATTGCTGACCGACTGCACGGCGCGCAGCGGTCTGGACACGGGCTTTATGAAGCTGCTTCTGCGCACGCTCTGTATGTCGGCTGCGGGAGAATGGGCGGCGGCATTCTGCCGGGACGCGGGATTGTCCGCACTCGCTCTGGCGGTCGATACAGCGGTCAAGGTGCTGATGCTCTCGGCGTGCCTGCCGCTGCTGCGGGAGGCGCTGCGGTTTGCAGCCGGGTTTTTCGTATGACACAGTACGATCTTTCTCCCCTGACCGATGCATTGCCGCGCGAGGCTGCCGAGCTGCTCGAACGCATGGGCATTTCCGGCGCGGATTTTTCCGGGCTGTTTTCAGTCTCGCTGCGCGACGTGCTGCAAGGTGTCTTCGGCGTCTTTCAGGGTGCGCTGCGCGAACCGCTGCGGTTTCTTGCCGCCGGCGCGTGCGTGCTGATTCTGCTATGCGTGACGGACGTGTTCGGTGAAAAACAAAGCCCTACGCGCACGTTTCTCGGCAGTCTCTTTCTGATCGCCGCATGCGCCGTGCCGTTTCGCAATATGATTGCGGCGGCGGTCGCGGCTGTGCGCACCGGCAGCGCGTTCATGGCCACGCTCATCCCGATCCTGGGCGCCGTCGTTGCCGCGTCCGGCAGTCCCGTGCTGTCCGTCTGCTGGCAGACAGCCGTGTTTTCCGCCGCCGAAGTCGTGGCGGCTGCGGCGTCCGGGTTCATGGCGCCCGCGTGCGGTCTGATGCTCGGCGTCGGCGTGCTGGAAACGATCAGCGCGGACGCGTCGGGACTGTGCGAAAAAATCCGGAAGACCGCCGTCCGGGTTTTCTCCGCCATGGCGACGCTGTTTACGGCGTTTCTCTCGCTCAAGGGCACGCTTGCCGGCGCGGCGGATACCGTGGCGGCAAAGGGCGTGAAGCTCGCGGTGAGCACGTTCATTCCGGTTGTCGGCACGCAGCTGGGCGAGGCGTACGCGAGCGTTGCGGGCAGTCTGGCCGCCGTGCGCGCTACAGCCGGCGTGTTTGCCGTGGCGGGCGTGTGCGCCGCGGCGCTGCCTGCGGCGGCGCAGATGCTGCTGTGGCTCGCGTCGCTGCGTATACTGACGCTGTTTGCTGATTTGCTCGGGCGAAAAAACGCCTCGCATCTGTTCGGCGCGTTTTCTGCGGCGCTGTCCGTGCTGCACGCCTGTTTGCTGTTTGTCACCGTGCTGTACGTGCTCGCGCTGGGCGTCATTCTGACGATTAAGGCGGACTTATGATGGAATACGTCAGCTCTCTTTTGTTCGGCCTGTGCTTCGCGGCGGTACTCGGCGCGATTGTGCGCCTGCTCTCTCCGGACGGAAGCACGGCGCGCCTGATGCGGCTTTGCACAGCGCTGTTTGTGCTCGTGAGCGTCGCGCGTCCGGCGGGCAAGCTGCTGCACGATCTGCCTTCCCCGGCTGCGGCGCAAAGCGTACAGACCGCCGCCGAAGCCGTGCTGGAAACCGCGCGGAACGCGATCGAGCAGACCGCGCGGCAGACGCTCGACGCGCACGGCTTCGCACAGGCGCAGATACAGGTGAAAATGCAGGTCAAAGACGGGCAGGCGCACGCCGAAGTGTTTCGCGTCACGGGCGTGCCGCCGGCACAGAAACAGGAGATCGAGGATGAACTTTTTGCACTTACGGGCGAGCGGCCTGTCGTGGAAAGCGCTGCGCGCGAAACTGCGCGGCCATGAGAAGCAGGCGCTCATTGTGCTGCTGTGCGCTCTGGCGCTGACTTTTCTTGCCCTGTCGGAATGGCTGCCGCGGGACGCCGGACAGGACGCGCAGGTTCAGACGGACACACGGCAGTATGCCGAGTCACTCGAAGCGCGGCTCTCGTCGCTTCTCTCGCGCATCGACGGCGCGGGCAGGACACAGGTGCTCGTGACGCTGCGCTCCGGCGAAGAAACCGTCTGGGCGCGCAATGAGAAATCGGACAGCACGGACGATGCAGACCAGTCCCGCGTGCAGTGCGAACGCGAATACATCCTTGTGCGCACCGGCAGCACGGAGACAGGACTGCCGCTCAGAACCGTAACGCCGCAGATACTGGGCGTGGCGGTCGTCTGCGAGGGCGCGTCCGATCCGCAGGTGCGGCAAAACATCACACAGACGCTGACAGCGGCGCTCGGCATCGGCGCGGGACACATCAGCGTCGTACAAATGACATCGGAAAGGAATTGATTTGGATGATTCTCAAAAAACGGCAGCTCGTTACCGCCACACTTGTGCTTGCGCTCGGCGCGGCGGTATTCGTCAACTGGTACTACACGAAGCCGCACGCGGATGTCTCGGCGGCGGGGGCGGATGTTTCCGCAACCGAGGTCGCCGAAAAGCTCGGCGACGCGCAGTACGTGCTCTCGGACGTGTCCGGCAAAGCCGATCCGTTCGCCGAGGCGCGGCTCAAACGCGAAAAGGCGCACGACGCGGCAATGGAGGCGCTGCAGGAAGCGCTGCACGACAGCGACAGCTCGCAGGCAGCGACAGCCAAAGCGTCCGAAGCGCTGGCCGATCTGACGGCGCGGTGCACGGCGGAGTCGGATATCGAAACGCTCGTGCAGGCCAAAACGGGACTGGAGAGTCTGGTCATGCTCGACGCAGACTCGGCGCAGGTACTGCTGACCGGCGGGCAGCAGGAAAGCAGCGTGATGCTGCAGATCACGGACATCGTGGTGCAGAAAACGGGACTGGACGCGTCCGCCGTCACGATCATCGAAGCGGCGTGATCGCGTGCGCAGCGCAATGAAACAATCTCAGCTTCTCTTCCGGATATTGCCGGGAAGAGAAGCATCTTTTTTCAAATGCCGTGTTTACATCGCGCGCGTTTTGTGATAATATTGATTAGATATTTTCATTTGTGAGGCAACTATGACGAGTGCGAAAAAGAAAAAAATCGCCACATGGATCATTGTGCCGCTGATGCTGCTGATCTTTCTGTGGGACATCGCGTCGGTCGTGTTGGGCAACGTGTATACGTCGCGCGTAACTGTCACGCCCGAGCTGTTCGACGGGACGCAGAGCGACCGCATCCATTTTCTCAACACAGCCAACTCCGACGCGATTCTGCTCGAGTCGGACGGTCATTTTGCGCTGGTTGACTCCGGCGAGGGCAGCTTCAATCCGCGGCGAAAAGGCAAATATCAGGGCTTTGAGACGGTCGTGATCGACTATCTCAAAAAGGTCGCCCGCGCTGCGGACGGCAAGGTGCACCTCGATTTCATTCTCGGCACGCACAACCATTACGACCATGTCGGCTGCTTCCACACGATTTTGCAGGACGAGGATATTCTGGTGGATACGGCGTACTTCAAGCCGTATGAACCGGCCGTCGACAAGTCGCTCGACCGCCGATGGGGACTGGATAAAATATATGCGCAGATTCTGGATGATCTGCGCGCGCGGAACATTTCCCTCGTGCAGGATCTGCCGACACAGCCGTTCGCATTCGGCAGCTTTACCGTGCAGTTTTTCAACACGGTCACACCGCGCGAGCTGTACGGTCGCGGCGAAAACGCCGCCAGCGTCGGCGTCAAGGTGACTAAGGGCAAGCGTTCCGCTTTTCTGGCTGCGGACATTACGCGCTCAACGGGTCTGACCGATATTCTGGAAGATCAGATCGGGCATGTGGACGTGCTCAAAATCGGCCACCACGGTTATTACGGCTCCGGTTCCTTCTCCTGGTACCGCAAGCTCTCGCCGCAAATTGCCATCGTGACCAACCGGCTCGGCAAAATCTACCCCAACGAAAAATGGATGCTCATTTTCTGGGCGAAACTGCCGCTGCTGGCGACAGTGGAAAATGACGGCGTAATCGTCAGCTTTACCGATGCGGACGAGCTGGTGCTGACGAACCATATTCACGGAGGCGACGCATGAAAACCATGTTCAGAAAACTTGTTTGCATAGCGGCGGCGGTCGTGCTGACGGTCGGCCTGCTCTCTCCTGCCGTCTACGGTCTGCGCCGGTACGACGCGTGCGCACAGGACTTCCCGGAGTTTTCCGCTCTGGCGCACACGCAGACAGACGCGGCAGAGAACGCCGTCATAGTCAAAACGGACGGCACGCTGCCGGATTTCCGTCTGCTGCACCCGCTCTCGAGCGTGCAGGGTCCGGACGACATATACGTCGTCACATTCAGCACCGCGTCCGAGGCACAGCGTGCGCTGCCGCAGCTTTGCGCGCTGCACGGCGTCGAGTACGCAGAGCCGAACGCGACCGTGTATGCTCAGGGCGGCGAGGAAGCGATTACCGCCTATCAGACGTGGGGCATGGACTTCATGCAGGCCGGACAGTTTGCCGCCGCGCTCGCCTCGCAGGACGATTTGCAGCAGGTCGTGGTGGGCGTAGTAGACTCCGGCATCAAAGCGGATGAACCGGTTTTCCGCGACAGACTGGTCGAAGGCGCGTCGATGAACGGCGAGGACTACATGCAGGACGACTACGGCCACGGCACGAGCGTTGCCGGCGTGACAGCCGACTGCACACAGGGTCTGCCGGTGAAAATTCTGCCCGTCAAGGTGCTGCGATCCGACGGCACCGGCACGCTGCTCGACGCGGCGAACGGTGTCAAGTTTGCTGTGGAAAACGGCGCTTCGATCGTCAATCTCAGTTTTGTGACGACCACATGCAGCCGCACGCTGCACGACGCGGTCGACTTTGCCGTCGCACACGGTGCGCTGCCGGTCATCAGCGCGGGCAACTATGCGCTCGATATGAACAAAAAGGACTGCTGTCCGGCGGACTATGCGCCGGGCTTTGTGGTGTCGGGCTGTGACCGCACGGGCGCATTCTACACAAGCAGCTGCTACGGCAGCACGGTCGATCTGTGCGCGCCGGCCGTGGGTGTGCCGGTCACGACGATCTACGGACAGGTGCTTGAAATTAACGGCACGTCCTTTGCCGCGCCGCATGTTTCCGCACTGGCCGCTTTGTACAAACTGTATATGCCGGATGCGGATCTGCATGCGCTTGAAAAAATGCTCACACTGAACATAAAGGATCTGGGCGATCCCGGCTTCGATGTGCGTTACGGGCACGGGGTGCCGGATCTCTCCGCGCTCGACGGCAGCCGTCACGCATCGTCCGGTCGGACAGTCCGGGAAGTCCGTGTGGAGCATCTGCCGGACAAGACCGCTTATTACTACAAAGAATCCTTTTCGCCGGACGGTCTGGCACTGCGCATCATGTACACCGACGGTACGCAGGAAACGCGCACGACACAGGGCGTGCAGCTCGTCGGCACGGATCCTATGCATCGCGGCAAAAACACGATCCGCGCCGTGTACGACGGGCATGAGGCCGCGTTTGATATTCAGGTAAAATACCGCTGGTGGCAGTGGCTTATTGTGATTTTCCTGTTCGGCTGGCTGTGGTATTGACGTATACACGTGTATAATTATGCATTTTTATGCAATAAAACAAATTCTTTTTCTAAATATTATTGACACTTTTGTCGGTTTATGCTATATTAGTCGAGATGGTTTCAGAACAAAAAAAGGAGGTCGGATTTGTATGAAATCACTTGGTATCGTCCGCCGCATCGATCATGTCGGACGCATCGTTTTACCGAAAGAATTACGCCGTTTATTTGATCTGGTGGACAACGAGGACTCGCTGGAGATTTTTGTAGAGGACGACAAGATCATCCTCAAAAAATATGAGCCCGCCTGTGTCTTTTGCAGCAGTGCTGACGACGTGGTGGACTACATGGGCAAAAAGGTCTGCAGGGAATGCATCGAAAAACTGAACGGTTCTCTTTCCTGAAAAGTGAAGCGTGAAGCACGGGTTCGCATTTGCGAACCCGTGCTTTTCTCTAATATCTACAATCTACTATCTAATATCTATTTTCCGGTCGAGCCGAAGCCGCCGTCGCCGCGCGCGGTGTCTTCGAGCGTGTCCGCCGCTTCAAACTGCACGGCAAGATACGGCGTGATGACGATCTGGGCAATCCGTTCGCCGCGTTCGATCGTCTGTGGTGTGCCGGACTGATTGTACAGCGCGACAAGGATCTCGCCGCGGTAGTCGCTGTCGATCACGCCGACCTTGTTGGCCGGCGCAAGACCGCGCTTGCATGCGATGCCGCTGCGCGCATAGATCAGCCCCACATACCCTGCGGGGATCTCCATGGCGAGGCCGGTCGGGATCAGCCGTGTTTCGCCGCTTTGCAGCGTGACCTGCGCCTCGTCCGTGCAGGCAACCAGATCCGCGCCTGCCGCGCATGCGGAACCGTAGGCGGGCAGGACGGCGTTTTCACGAAGTTTTTGTACCTTGACAATCGGCGTCATGCGTTCTCCTCCCCGTTTTCCAATACCGCAGGCGCAGCCAGAATGCCCGTCCTGCGCAGAACGTATTCATAGCTCCAGTTCGCGCCGTCGCTGCGCCATGCGCCGGGACCCTGCCACCCCTCGTGCTCGTTGACCAGATGCACCGGACCGAACGTGTTGAAGCGGTGGATATAGAGTGTGAAGTCCACGTCGTGCTCGCCGTCGGCCAGACCGCTGACGGACAGCACGTACGGCGGATAAACGATATCGCCGGCGTCCTTGCCGTCCACTTTAACCGCGATGATCGCACCGCGATACACCGGCGCGCGCAGCGTCAGAGTTCCGCCCTTGGAAACGGCTTTGCATTTGTAGGTGATGTTTCCGCCGTAGAACGGAAATGCCTGCCGCGTCAGATCGCCGAACGCAACTGTTTCCGGCAGCGCCGTGATCATCGCCTCGCGTCCGCGCAGCGAAACGCCGAAGCCGCCCAGAATGAACATATTCTCAATCGACACGCTGTCGCTGAAGGCATAGGTGACCTCCAGCACATTTTTGCCGCGCCGGATCGGCGGCAGCGCAACCTTGAAAATCGAAATATCCACGTAGTTGCCCGTGCATGTTTTGTCGACCTCAGCGCCGTTGAACCGGATCGACAGCGCTTTATCCGGTTCCTCGAGCGCCAGATATGCGCCCGCATAGTCGATTTCGCTCTCAAAAGTGAAACGCAGCGTCAGCTCGTCGACCGGATCGGATTCGCCGGTGACCCACGGCTGCACGATGTTTCCGCCGCGCATGCGCATACCCAGCCGCGCGCGCACGCGGTTGTCCAGACGCAGCATCTCCTCGCGCGGCGCATAGTCCGCGTCGCCGGAGAGCTTATACTCTGCCGTATCCAGCAGCAGCACGTTCGGCTCGGACAGCGAATAGGCCGCCTCCCCCGGAAGATACGCGCCCTCGGGCAGATCGCGTGCCGGTTCGGCCGCCGCGGACGACTGACCCGCAGTCAGGCGCAGCAGCAGCGAATCATAGCCGTAGAGCCTGCGCGGAATATAGGTTTTGCCGTCGCGGTACTGCGCGGCAATCGGCGAGATGCTGCCGTCGGCCGTGTCGTACAGTTCGGGCGACCAGACGCCGTCCAGCGCAATGCGCACGTCGACGCCTTCGTCAATATCTTTATTGTCCGGTTCCTTGTCGAAACACACGAACAGCCACCGGCAGTCATTGTCCTGCCGAAGCTGGTAGATCAGGCGGTCGGTCAGGCGGCCGTCGGCATAGCGCAGCGTCACGGTGCGCATATCCTCAAGCGCGGTCAGCAGCGCCGCGCGGGAAAAGTCGATGCACTGACTGCGCGCGAACAAATCCTTGCCGCGCTCGGACGGCACGGCGTCGCAGAGCGTCGGCGCATCGCCCATGAAGATCAGCTTACCGCCTGCTTTGCGGAACGCTTCGAGCCGTTCGATTGTTGTACCGCGCAGCGTCTCGCAGCCCGGCACCACCACCGCGTCGTAGGCCATCTTGCCCACATGCAGCGGCGCGCCGCCGGCTGCACACTGCGTCGGCAGGAGCGATTCGGAGATAAAATCAAAGTCGATGCTGCCCTCCAGCAGCCATTCTGTCACGTTGCGGAAACGTTCGTCGAGACTTTCACGCAGCAGCGCGGAGCGGTCGTTCGGCCCCCAGTGCAGCCAGAAGCTCTCAATCGGGTGCACGACCGCGACGCGGACGACCGGTTTGCCGCGCGTGAGCGCCGTATTGACGCGCGCGAAATGATCCTCGACCACACTGTATTTCCGATACCACGGAGACTGGTAGTGAATCGACGCGGGATAGTCGCGTTTTGCCTCGCCGCCCATGGCGTACCACGACAGATGCGGCACACGCACCGTCACGCCCAGCGCAGCCTGCCAGTCGCCCTGGTGCTTGTAGGTGCGGAAATCGCAGTCCCAGCCCGTTACGCCGTACAGCTCGGAGAGCATACCTTCATAACCGAACTGGTGCACGGCGGACTGCGCCTGCTTGGCGGTGGTCAGCTCGTGACTGTTGCAGAGCATGTCGATGCCCGGCAGATCGAAGCCGCGGTAGGAGCGCATCGCCTCGCCCAGCGCGTGGCACTGGCTGTGCAGCGACGGTTCCTCCATCAGGTGTCCCGTCAGCGCAATGCCGTTTTCGCGGCACCACGTGCCGACTGTGTCGGCGAAGGACGAAGCGAACAGCTCCGCAATAAAATCATGATAACGGTACCGGTGCAGCGACGGCGCGCTGTCCGGCAGATCCCAGAACAGCTCCGGGAGCGTGTCGAGAATATCCGCGCCGTACGCTTCGCTGTAAAGCTGCGGAACCTTGTCCGTCCATGGGAGCGTCACGTCCGTGTTTTCCTGCACGATGCTGTTTTGCAGCGTCTCCTTGCGCGAAAACTGCGGCTCGTCGGTGAAAATCGCCGGCACAGTCTCGTCGAACGCATCGCCCACGGCATTTTTGTACTGCTCGTGCGTAACCGCCACAAAGCGCTCGATTGCCGCCTTGTTGAGCGTGTCGACGTAAGTCTGGCCGTTGTACCACGAGGACGGACGGCTGACCTCCAGAAACGCGTACCACTTGCCGCCCTCGGCCGCGTCGTCGGCACCGATGCGCTTATAGGATGCCAGAGAACCGTCGGCGTTCAGCTTGACGTCGTAGCAGGCAAGCAGCGTGCCTTGCCCGCTGCGCCCGCCGCGCGAGGAAGAGTCGTCGGACGTGTACGGCGTGTCGGTATAGGCGTTCGTAAACAGCAGGCAGCGCGCGCGGTACGCTTCGTCCTTTGTCACCAGACCGCCCGCAGCGCCGGACGGCCAACGATCCTCGTCGTACAGCCACGCGAGCATCTTCTCCTGCCGCGCCTTGTCGACACAGGCGCGCACCAGCGAGAGAAACTCCTCGCTCATGTATTCGTTTTTCAGACCCGTGCGCACATGCATGTGAAATCCGCCCAGACCCATTTCGCGCATCACGTCGATCTGGCGGCACAGCTCGTCCGCGGTCAGCAGACTGTTCCACGACCAGAACGGCGTACCGCGGTACTCACTGGTCGGATGACGAAAAAGCGCCGTATCCAACGTCGGCGCAGCATTCTTTTTATACAGCATGGTTATCGCCCCCTTTGCGCGTTCCATTATAGCACAGCCGCCGCCGTTGTGCAACCGGGAAGCGGTATATGTTTGCGGATCGGGTTTCCGTACGGCCCGACGGAACAGTGCAAAAAAAACACGGCGGAAGGCCAAGCGGTCTTTCGCCGTGTCTGTTGTTTCGGAATCGTTTTTTTGCCGCGACCAGACTGTAAATGAGTCGGAGCAGGTACATGCTTTCAAACAGCCCGCGAAAACCGTGACAAGCCAAAAAGGCCTGCTGTGCTCAAACCCGCAGGGGGTCAGATCACAGCAGGCCGATCTGTTCGTTACGGCTGAATGGTGATCTTCGGCAGCAGACCGAAGATACCGCGGAAGAACGCGGCGATCTTGGCGAAGAAACCGGTCTTGACGCCGACCTCGACGTTCTTTGCAAGGTCTGCGCCGCTGCCGTCCTTTTGCACGGCGCCGTTCGCGTCGACGACCTTTGCGGTGAAGGTCTTGCCGGCGGTCATTTTGTTTGCGGTGTACTGGGCGGTCGTGTTGTCGCCCTTCACCAGCTGCGTATCACCGTCATAGATTGCGACAAAGTAGCCGGCAGGTACGCCTGTCGCCCTGGCGACGACCGTGACGGTCGACTTGTAATCGACTGTTCTGCCGGCGCCGACGTTCAGAACTGCCGACGCGGTGGGATTGGAGGGCGTGACGGAGTTCTTTTCCCAAACGGCATAGAGCACCGTATTGGCTGATCCGCCCATTGTAAACGGATCGCCGGGCTGATACTGCGCAGTTGTTCCGCCTTTTCTCACAGACCAGCCCTTGAACGTGCAGCCGTTATAGGTGGGAACGACAGCAGACAGCGTGATCTCGCCGTTTGCGCTGACCGGTTCCGGTGCGCCGGTGCCGCCGTTTGCGTCATAGGTAAGGGTACGGGTACCGACAAACAGGTAATCCAGCGCTTTGCCGGATGCGTCCTTCGCGATCTTATCCGTCATCTTGACTTCAACAGCAGCGCCGTTAAGATCGGTACAGGGCGCTTTTGCCATGGAAGAATACGTACCGGAGAATGCATTTCTTTCGCAATAGACTACAGAGTTTGTCTTTGCATATTTTCCGTCGGAAGCTTTTGATGCCGAAAGCTGAATCGTGGACGTCTGATCAATCATCGCGGTCGCACTGTTATAAGCGTTCAGCCATGCGAGAGCGTAGGTGCTCTCCGCAGGTTTGCTTGCCGTGCTGCTGCCGCGCGCATTGATATCAACTTGACTGCCGGTAAACGCTTTTACAGCGTACGCTTTGACGCCGTACGCATTCTTCAGGGAGTTTGCTTCCACATTCACGATTGTGTTGACAATATAGACCTGCGGTGTCGTGGAAGAGCCGACACCGACTTCAATTCCGCATGCATCAGATGTATTATCGACGGTGTTGATGCCTGCAGTCACAAAAACTGTACCCTTGGAACCGGTCGATTTGATTCTGACATCCTCTGTGCCATGAATGACGCAGCTCGGCTTACTGCCGCCCTCAATACCCGCCACGAGCTTGTGGCCGCAGGTGTCGATGGATACCTTTTCGCCCGAATAGATTGCGTAATACGTCAAGTCGTTGCTGCCGTTGTTGACACGGATTGTGGAATCCGAAGCAAGCTTGATATTGATGTCTTTGGTCTTGGAATAGATCGGTGCGCTGACGGCATAACCGGTGCCGGTTGCCATGTGATTGTTCTGGAATGTTGCATTGTCCAGTGTGATGGTGTTGCTTGCCGCATCATAGGTCGCCGTACCGCTGCCGCAGGCGACGGTCAGGTTATCGCTGGTGAACTGCACGTTGTTGACCCAGATGGCGTAGTTTTCTGCCGCGCTCGCCGGAACGACCGCAATGACCATGAACGACACAGTCATCAGCACCGTCAGCAAAACGGCAACAATTCGTTTGGATGCTTTCATGTTTCTTCCTCCAAATAATAATAAATTTGAGAAGAGAGGATCTTCCCGTCCGGACAGTCCGACTAAACAGACTATTGTCCGTTTCCATTATAGAGGAATACAAAAAACGTCCCATCACCCGAAAGGATGAAATTTCCGGAAAAGCGCCTTCCGGTATGTAGAAAATCAATGCGCAGTTTTGTTCAGATTGATGAAATTTGCGCAGAATGGGTCGTTTATGCTAAAATCATCCTAAAGGATGATGTACAAGCAGTCCTGAAATATGGTAAAATATCTTGATAAAGGTATACACTGAAGCAGAGAAGAAGCGTATCCTCCCGCGATCGGCGGGGCATTCTGAAATACACAGTTTACAGTTTTACGAAAGGAGGCGGCGGTTACGGACATTGACAAAAAGATCCTGCGCGGCGCGGCAGTCTGGACGGCTGTGCTGTGCGCGATGTATATACTTTTTGACTATTTAATCATACCGTCCTACCACGTTCCGACCGTCGCCGTCAACTGTATCGTCCTCAACGCCCTTTTCCTCTCGTGGGGACTCGGCGTCCTGCGCAGATTTCCGCAGAAACAGATGCGCCTGCACCTGCTCGTGTTCGTGGTCTCCTGCGTCCTGCTAATGCTCCTGCGTACCGCCAAATACGCCTTTGTCTCGTGGGACGGCACGCTGCAGCGGCATCTGTGGTACGCCTATTACACGCCGTTCGTTTTCGGTCCCGCGGCGCTGTTCAACGCGTCGACGTTTCTCGGCAAGCCCGACGACGCCAAAGCACCGAAAAGCCGCAGTGCGGTCTATCTGATTTCTTCGCTGATCTCCGCGGGCATCCTGACGAACGATTTGCACGCGCTCGCGTTCCGCTTCGCTCCCGGCTTTGCCGGCTGGCAGACCGACTACACACACGGCCCCCTGTACTATACCGCCGCCGCGTGGATGCTTTTCTGCGGCGTGTGCATGATCGTCAACGCCATGCGTACTGCATTCAGCCGCCGTCTTGTCCGCACCGTGTGGCTGCCGATCCTTGTCCTGACGGCGACGTTTGTCGGCGGCTTCTTCATCTTCTTCTTCGGCAGACAAATGCCGTCCTTCCTGTCCAAAATGGAACTTCCGGAATACGTTTGCCTGTGCGGTATCGCGTTCTGGGAGAGCATGGCGGCCGCCCGCATCATCTCCGGCAACAAGGATTATCCGGAGCTGTTCGCCGCTTCCTCGCTGCGCGCCGGGATCGCGGACAGCAATCTGCGTGTGCAGCGCGTCTCCGAAAACGGCGTGCGTCCCGAACCGCAGCAACTGCGCCGTGCACTCGGCGGCACGATCGAACTGCCGGACGGCAGCACGCTCCTCAAAGCGCGTCCCGTCCGCGGCGGCTTCTTTTACTGGACGGAGAACATTGCCTCCATGCGGCAGCTGAACCGCGAGCTCAACGAGACCGCCGACTACCTCAATGAAGAAAACGCCGCGATGCGCCTGGCCGCGGAGATCGACGAGACGCGCATACGTACCGCGCAGCAGAACCGGGTTTATGACCGCGTCACGCAGGCTCTGCTCCCGCAGCTCGACGCCATAAGCGCATGGACGGACGACCTGCCGCAGGACGAGGCCGATTTCCGCGTCCGGCTGCAGAAGATCGGCGTCCTCCTCGCCTACTGCAAACGGTACGGCAACCTGCTGCTGCAGGCAGACGAAAAGGCGCTGCTGAGCGGCGCGGAACTGCTCCCCTGCTTTGAAGAATCGGCAAAAGCCTTGAAAAATACCGGTGTCCCCTGCACCGTTGCCGTCGATCCGTCCGTGACGATACCGGTGCAGGAAGCTGCGGCGCTGTACCGGTGGGTTGAAACGGTCGTTGAGCAGACGCTGCCCGCGCTCGGATATGTCGGGGTCTCGCTCGACGGTGCGCCGTGTCTGCATCTGCAGGCGCAGCTCTCCGGGAAGCCGGAACCGGAAACGCTTGACGCGCTCTCGCGGGCGCTGCGCGAAACGCAGTCCGAGACGGCCGGCACATCTGTCCGCTTCACGCTGCGCGGCTCAAACGGGGAGGAAATCGTATGCGTATGATCGATCTGCCCGTCGCCGCGGGACGCGTCACCTGCTTCGTCTTTATCCTGCTGAGCCTTTTCGCCGTGATCTGTGCGCTGTTCACGCGCGGCAATCCGAAAGCCCGCGTGTGCAGATACGTTTCTGAATTGTTCGCGTTACTCAGCTTTCTGCCTGTGACGGTGCTGGAGGAGTATTCCGTATGGACCGATTTACAAAAGCCCTTCACACCTTGGGTCGAACGGTGCGTCTGCCTGCCTGCGTGGCTCTATTTTCTCGCCGCGCTGCTGCTCGCGGCCGCCGAGATCGCCGTCGCCCTGCGTCTGCGCCGGATTGGGCGCACGTCCCTGACCGCGCAATCCGTGCGCGAGGGTCTCGACCAACTGCCTGACGGTGTCTGCTTCAGCCTGCCCGACGGTTTCCCGCGTCTGGTGAACAACCGGATGCAGCAGATCAGCAATTCGGCGTTCGGCGCCGGCGTCTCCAACGCGCTCGCGCTGAACAGCCGGTTAGAAAACCGCGATTTCCTGCCCGGCTGCGCGGTGGACGTGGACAAAGGCAACACGTTCTTTATCCTTGCGGACGGCAGCGTCTGGCAGATCCGACAGCAGACAATCAACGCCGCAGGCAAACCGTTTACGGAAACGATCGCCTACGACGTGACGGAACGCTATAAAATAATCTGTGAATTAAGAAAACGAAACGAACGCCTCGAGGTGGTCAACCGCCACCTGCGCGATTACCTGAACAACATCGACCGCTCGGTGCGTGAAAAGGAGATCCTCAACGCCAAGATCACGCTGCACAACCGCCTCGGGCAGTGCCTGCTGATCGTAAACAACTATCTCGGCGGTAGCGAAAACGACCGCAAAGCCGTCACCGATCAGTTGCGGGAAACCGTCGCCCTGCTGCAAAGCGACGCACCCGATGCGCCGGAAGCCGACCGGCTGGACGCTGTGCGCAAAGCCGCGGACGCCGTCGGTGTGGAGATCGCGATCCGGGGCGAGATTCCCGAACGGTACAAAAGCCTTTTCGAGGTCGCGCTGCACGAGTGCCTGACCAATACTGTCAAACACGCGAAGGGACACCGGCTCGAAGCCGGGATCGACGAGGCCGACGGCGTGCTGACAATGACCTTCACCAACGACGGCATTCCACCGAAAAGCCCGATCCGTGAGACCGGCGGCCTGCACAATCTGCGCGTCATGGCGGGCAAGCAGAACGGTTCGATGGAGATCGAAAGCGCGCCCGCTTTCCGCCTGACACTGCGATTCCGACAAGAGGAGATGATTTGAATGGATGCCCTGTTTACACAAAACAACACCGTTCCCGCAGGCGCCGCGAATCGAAAGGTGCGTGTGATGGTTGTGGACGATCAGATGCTATCCCGCCGCTTCTTTGAACTGCTGATCGCCGGTTCGGAGCGCTATGAAACCGTGCTGTCCATCGAATCCGCTTTTGCCGCGGACGTTTATCTCATGAAAACGCAGGTCGATCTCATCCTGATGGACGTCCTGATGGGCGACGGCTCCAATGGGCTCGACGCGGCCAAACAAATCAAGGCCGCTTTTCCCGACGTGAAGATCATCATCGTCACAAGCATGCCCGAATACTCCTGGATGCAGCACGCACGGGAGATCGGCGTGGACAGCTTCTGGTATAAGGAGGCCGAAAAAGCCGATCTGCTCGACGTCATGGATCGGACGATGGCCGGCGAATCCGTCTATCCCGAAAACGCCCCACCGGCTATGCTCGGTAACGCATGCCGCGACGATTTCACCGAACGCGAGCTGGACATCCTGCGCGAGATCGCGTCCGGCAAGAGCAACAACGAGATTGCCTCTTCGCTATTTATTTCACTGAACACCGTCAAAACCTACGTGTGCGCGCTTTTGCAGAAAACCGGCTACAGCAACCGCACCGAGCTTGCCGTCCATGCACGCGTGGTCGGCATCGCGCTCAATCCGGGAAGCTGAACATGCATGCCCGCAGCTCTTCCGGCGGGCGAGATACGTCGTTGATGCGTTTGGCTTTGATACGGCTGTCCGGCAAAATACGCATATCATGATTCCTCCCATCGTGTTTTATAGTTAGCCTATTGTAAAACTTGAGATCCGTTGATAAATAAAGGATTTCAAGGCAACAGACAACTGACTCTTCTCCAGTTTTGTGGTAAAATATACTTGCAAAACAACTCCACCGCAAAGAAAGGAGAAAAAGTCATGCGGAATAAAGTGGTGCAAATATCATTGTTCGATACTTACACGGACGTACTTCAAACCATGGAGGAAGAAAAGTCCGAGTTTCTCTCTCTGATGGAGAAGTACATTGATTTCGGCGCGGTCATGCCCGCCCCTACGATCTCGCCGGGCATGCACAGAAACGGAACGCATGTATGCGTTCCCTACACGGCGTTACCGATGCGTTTTCCGTAGGGGACGATGCCCACATCGTCCCGCGTGCGGGCTATATGTCGGTTCCGGCGTTGCATACGCAAATAATGTACTGTCATTGCGAGCGCCTTTATGGCGCGCGGCAATCCGTTCTCCTTCTTGTTCATTTATGCGCTGCCGGGGTTACGGATCGCCGCGCCGCGCCGCTCCTCGCAATGACACCGCTCTTTACCGACATCTGACCATCCCGCAAAAATCCGTGATGAACCAAATAAACATCCACCGGCCAAGCCGGTGGTTTTTCTTTGACGGGCAAAGCCCTCTGTTCTTCGCAGACGCGTTAACGCGTGATACGGTCTGCCAGCCGCGTAAGATTGTTACTTGCTACCCGT
>JAFSYM010000114.1 GCA_017450005.1 Clostridia bacterium | reverse complement strand
AGCTGTTTAAGGTAGCATAAGAGACCGCAAATTCCGGTTGAAATCCTCAAAATTTCAACCGGAATCTGCGGTACCACAACGCAACGCGTTGTGAATTATTTGTTAATTATTTCATTGTCCTCTTGACGGGGAGCAGTTCACGGATCTCCGGGTCGGAAAGCTCCGCTTTTTTGCCTGCCATGCGCCCGTAAACGCATATTATTTGCAAATGCGCTATAATAATGCATAAAATTGAATCAATTATTCATGATAATTCATAATTATTGCATATTCTTTCAAAATGCACTTGACAAAAACGCATTTTGAATGTATAGTATACAGGACATATTACAGATTGGAAAAGGATACCGTGTGATGAAAAAAGTTTTTGTGGACGGCGGCGCAGGCACAACGGGTCTGCGCATCGTATCGCGGCTGGACGCGCGGCAGGATCTTGAGCGGATCACACTGCCCGATGCGCTGCGTAAAGATCCGGATGCGCGAAAGGACGCGATATGCCGCGCGGACGTCGCGTTTCTCTGTCTGCCGGATGATGCGGCGCGGGAAGCAGTCACGCTGGCCGCGGATGCGCAGACGGTGATTATTGATACCTCGACCGCGCACCGTGTGCATCCGGACTGGACGTACGGCTTTGCCGAGATCGGCATGCGCGAAGCGATCCGCCAAAGCCGCCGGATTGCCAATCCCGGCTGTCATGCCAGCGGGTTTATTGCGCTGGTTGCGCCGCTGGTGCGCTCGGGTGTGCTCGCGCCGGACGCAGAGCTGTCCTGTTTTTCGCTGACGGGCTATTCCGGCGGCGGCAAAAAGATGATCGCGCAGTATGAGGATGCCGAACGTGATGCGCTGCTCGACGCGCCGAGAATGTACGGCCTGTCGCAGACGCACAAGCATTTGCCGGAGATGACGAGAATCTGCGGTCTTGCAAACGATCCTGTGTTCTGTCCGGTCGTGGCGCCCTATTACGCCGGCATGCAGGTCACGGTTCCGCTGACGGGTACCGCCAAAAAGACCGTCGAGGACGTCTACCGAAGCTGTTATACATCCGGACTTGTGCGCTTTGCGCAGGATGCGTCGGAGGAGGGTTTCCTGTCGGCGGGCGCTTTTGCCGGACGGGACGATATGCAGATCACGGTCTGCGGAAATGATGCGCGGCTGACGCTCGTTGCGCGGTTTGACAACCTCGGCAAGGGCGCGTCCGGCGCTGCGATACAGAATATGAACATCCGGCTCGGTCTGGATGAAGATACAGGATTGATTGTGTGAGGAGGAAACGGATATGCAGACCATTCAGGGCGGCGTCTGCGCTGCCAAGGGATTTAAAGCAAACGGGGTGCATTGCGGCATCCGTAAGAATAAAACCAAAAAGGATCTTTCGCTGATCTGCTCCGCCGTACCGGCGAGCTGCGCGGCGGTCTATACGACGAACCTTGTCAAGGGCGCGCCGCTGACGGTAACAAAGGCGCACCTTGCGGACGGTACGGCGCAGGCGGTGATCTGCAACAGCGGCAACGCCAACACCTGCAACGCCAACGGCGTCGAGATTGCCGAGCAGATGAGCGCGCTGCTGGCCGATGCGCTCGGTATCCGCGCCGAGGACGTCGTTGTGGCGTCCACGGGTGTGATCGGACTGCCGCTTGAGATTGAGCCGATTGCCGCCGGGATTCCCGCGCTTGTGCAGGGACTTCAGGACGACGGCAGCGCGGACGCGGCCGAGGGCATCATGACGACGGATACGATCAAAAAAGAGGTTGCCGTGGAGTTTACGCTCGGCGGCACGACCTGCCGTATCGGCGGCATTGCCAAGGGCAGCGGCATGATCCATCCGAATATGGCCACGATGCTCGTTTTCATCACCACGGACGCGGCCATATCGCCCGCGATGCTGCAAAAGGCGCTTTCCGGCGATATTGCCAATACATTCAATATGGTTTCGATCGACGGCGACACGTCCACCAATGATATGGTTACGGTGCTGGCCAACGGCATGGCCGGCAACGAAACGATCACCGAGGAGGGCGCGGACTTCACCGCGTTCATGCAGGCGCTCAATACCGTGACTGTGCAGCTTTGCCGCCTGATCGCCTCGGACGGCGAGGGCGCGACGAAGCTGCTCGAGTGCAAGGTGACGGGCGCGGCAGATCTGCCGACGGCCAAGACGGTTGCCAAGAGCGTGATCTGCTCCAGTCTTCTGAAAGCGGCCATGTTCGGCGCGGACGCCAACTGGGGACGCGTGCTGTGCGCCATCGGTTACAGCGGCGCGGCGGTCGATGTGGATAAGATCGACGTTGCGTTCCGCAGTGCAGCCGGAACCATTGAGGTCTGCAAGAACGGCGCCGGCGTCGACTTCTCCGAGGAGACTGCCAAGACAGTGCTGCTCGAAAAGGAAATCGAGATTCTGGTCGGGCTGGGCAGCGGCGACGCTTCGGCGACGGCGTGGGGCTGTGACCTGACGTATGATTATGTAAAAATCAACGGTGATTACCGTACTTGAGAGGTAGACAATGGAGATCGGGTTTTCCAATGCGGAGCGCGCGGAGGTTCTGACGCAGGCGCTCCCGTACATCAAGCATTATACAGGCAAGGTTGTTGTGGTCAAATACGGCGGCAACGCCATGATCAACGAGCAGCTCAAGCAGCAGGTGATGGAGGACATCGTTCTGCTGCATCTGATCGGCGTTAAGATCGTGCTTGTGCACGGCGGCGGACCGGAGATCACGGAACTGATGGACAAGCTCGGCAAAAAGCCGGAGTTTGTCGACGGTCTGCGTGTGACCGACAAAGAGACGGTCGACATCGTGCAGATGGTGCTTGCGGGCAAGGTCAACAAGACGCTGGTCAATCTCCTGGAGAAAAAAGGCGGCAAGGCGATCGGCTTGTCCGGCATGGACGGCCGGCTCATCGAGGCCGCGCAGAAGGACCCGCGTCTGGGCTATGTGGGCGAGATTACCAAAATACACATCAAGCCTGTCTGGGATCTGCTGAACAACGGCTATATTCCGGTTATTTCCACGATCGGCTGTGACCGCGAGGGCAATGCCTACAACATCAACGGCGATACGGCGGCCGCGCACATTGCCGGCGCGCTCGGCGCGCAGAGACTGATTATGATGACCGACATTGCCGGCATTCTGCGCGACAGGGACGACCCGTCCACGCTTGTGACCGACATCACGGTCGACCAGGCGCGCGCGCTGTACGACGAGGGCATCATTTCCGGCGGCATGATTCCGAAGGTGGACTGCTGCATCCGCGCCATCGAGCAGGGCGTAAAAAACGTCGTCATCATGGACGGCCGCGTCCCGCACTCCATCCTGATGGAGCTGCTGACCAACGAGGGCGCGGGTACGTGGATTCGGGGGGATAAAGCATGAGTATACGCGAACTGGATACCGCATACGTTGCGGGTACATACAAGCGCTTTCCGGTGGAAATCGTCCGCGGCAAAGGCTCTGTTGTCGAGGATGTGAACGGAAAGAAATATATCGACATGGGCAGCGGCATCGGCGTGACGAGCTTCGGTATTGCGGACGACGTATGGCAGCAGGCGGTGATCGACCAGATCTCGCAGGTGCAGCACATGTCGAATCTGTACTACACCGAGCCGTGCGCGAGACTTGCGCAGATGCTCTGTGCGCGCACGGGGATGAAAAAGGTCTTCTTTTCCAATTCCGGCGCCGAGGCGAACGAATGCGCGATCAAGGTTGCGCGCAAGTATGCAGCCGAGCACAAGGGCGCAGAATATTCGACGATCATTACGCTGGAAAACAGCTTCCACGGCCGCACGCTGACGACGCTTTCCGCCACGGGACAGGCGCATTATCACGAACTGTTTCAGCCGCTGACGCCCGGATTTGTGCACGTGCCGGCGGGCGATACGGATGCGCTGTGCAAGGCGGCGCAGGAGCACAAAATCGCCGCAGTGCTGATCGAGTGCATTCAGGGCGAGGGCGGCGTGGTGCCGCTGGACGCGGAATACGTCAAAGCGCTGGCCGCGTTTACAAAAGACAACGACATTCTGCTGATGGTGGACGAAGTGCAGACCGGCAACGGCCGCACTGGCGCGCTGTATGCCTATATGAATTACGGCTTGCAGCCGGACGTTGTTTCGACGGCGAAAGGTCTTGCGGGCGGTCTGCCGCTGGGCGCGACGCTGCTTTCGGAAAAGGTGCAGAACGTGCTCGGCTACGGCGATCACGGCTCGACCTTCGGCGGCAATCCCGTGAGCTGCGCTGCCGCGTGCAGCATTCTCAGCCGCATAGACGACGCGCTGCTTGCCGAAGTGCGCGAAAAGAGCGCGTATGTGTTCGGTACGCTCTCAAAGGCAGAGGGCGTCGAAGCCGTCAGCGGTATGGGACTGATGATCGGCATCAAGACGAAAAAACCGGTTGCCGAGGTTGTGGCCGCATGCATAGAGAAAGGCGTGCTTTGCCTGTCTGCCAAGGACAAGCTGCGGCTGCTGCCGGCGCTGAACATCCCGACGGACGTGCTGCAAGAAGCGATCGGCATTATCAAGGAAGTCATCGCGGAGTAAAAGTACATAGATGAACCCCCTGCAAGCTGTCTTGTGCCTGCAGGGGATTTTTCTTTTTGAGCTGTTCACGGTTTTTGTGAGATAGGATGGCGCGCACCTTGATTGTGATTGCTATGACAGATTTCACTCGATCAAGTGCGGCAAGACAGTAGGGCACGCATACATGCGTGCCGCGGTGAAGGGAACGTCATTTTCGGCACGGATGTATCCGTGCCCTACACACGGAAACCGGCCGGCAGCATCGGTCGTTCATCATGGCGTTTCTATATGATTGCGAGCACCTTTATGGCGCGAGGGAATCCGTTTTTCTTGCGGTTTCTTTTACGTTCTGACGAGAGAACGGATCGCCGCGGTCGGCGTTCGCCTCCCTCGCGATGACACCGCCTTTACATGCATCTGACCATTCTACAAAAACCGAGAACCTATTATTCCGATTAAAGATTCCGCAGCGTTTCCAGCAGCACCTTGTACATCCGCGCTGCGGAGCGTGTGTCCAGGCATTCCTGCGGAGAATGGATTTTGTCAATATCCGGTCCGATGGAGATACAGTCGAGATCCGCTATCTTGCCGCAGAACAGGCCGCATTCCAGTCCCGCGTGGATCGCGAGCGCCTGCGGCGTTTTGCCGAGTGCCGTTTGGTAGGCGCGCACAGCCGCGTCGCGCAGCGGGGAGTCCTTGCGGTACTGCCAGGCGGGATAGGCGCCCGACGTTTCAAACGACGCGCCGTAAGCTTCTGCCGTTTTCCGCATCGATTCCACCAGCGCTTCTTTGGCGCAGTCCACACTGCTGCGCACGCTGTAATGCAGCTCCAGCCCTTGCGCGCCGACGCGGCACCGGCCGAGATTGAGCGACGTTTCCACAAAGTTTTCGATTTCTTCGCTCCATTTCTGCACACCGTTGGGCAGCGCGCAGATCAGATCGAGCACCTCGCGCGTGCTTTTTGCTGTCAACGCGGATTCGGCCGGGGATTCGGCAAAGGTCATCACGGCGTTCGGTTCGGATTGCAGAATCTGCGCTTTGTGTTTGTCTCGGACGCGCATCCATGCGTCGGCGTCTGCGCAGAAAACCGCGGTGCAGGCGTTCGGAATCGCGTTGTCCACTTCGCCCCCGCAGAGCGAAACCAGACGGCAGTCGGGGATTTCACGCAGCAGCTTTACCGTCTCCCGCACGGCGTTCAGTCTGCCTGTGCCGATTTCCGTTCCGGAGTGTCCGCCGGCAAAACCGGTCAGAGAAACACACAGGCAGGCGTCGTCAATAGCGGACGTTTCCGGCGTTTGCGTGATCGTCACGCGCGCACCGCCCGCGCAGGCGACGTAGATCACGTCTTCGTACTCCGTGTCGAGGTTGATCATGCGTTTGCCGCGCAGCACGGAGGCGTCCAGCGCTGCCGCGCCAAACATGCCGGTTTCCTCGTCCATGGTCAGCACCGCTTCAATCGGCGGCAGATCCGGCAGATCCGCTGCGAGCACGGCGAGGATCATTGCCGCGCCGATACCGTCGTCCGCGCCCAGACTCGTCCCGCGCGAGCGGATCAGACGTCCGTCCGTGTACACGGGCAGCGCGTCACGCAGGAAATCTATCTGTACACCGTCGTCCTTGACGCACACCATGTCGAGATGCCCCTGCAGAATGACCGGCGCTTTGGCAGAGTTGCCGTCCTTAAAGATCACCACGTTGCCGGCTTTATCGCGCAGATACCGCAGTTTATGCGCTTTGGCAAACGCTTCGCAGTAATCGCCGATCCTGCCCGGGTGGCCGGACGGATGCGGGATTGCGCAGATCTGCTCAAAATAATACAGTACGTCTTTCGGCTCCAGGCCGTCAAATACACCCATAGCTCCTCCTCAGTTCTGGTGGCGCACGATTGTGTATTCATCGCCGCCCTGATAGTACGGACAGTCCGAAACCGTATCGGTCACGAACCGCTCGAACTCGTCCATATCCAGATCAATTTCACACGTATAGCATTCGCTGTCCTCGTCGAACGTGTAGTGCAGGCAGAATTCACAGCTTTTGTCGCTCATGCTTCCGGCTCCTCCCTGCGCAGACAGGCTTCCAGCCGGTAGATCGGCATGCCCTGCGCGGCAAAACGGCTTTCGTATTCGGTCACGATGTTGCCCGCAAAATCGCTGTGGTGCAGATCGAGCGAGACGTTTTTCAGCGCAAATCCGTTCTGCGACAGGTTCTCGATGCTGAACTCGAAAAAATGCATGTTGTCCGTCTTCTGCCAGATCTCGGCGCCGGGCGCTAAAATCTGCCGGTAGATGCGCAGAAACCGCGGCGCGGTCAGGCGGTGGTTGCGGTATTTCTCCTTGGGGAACGGGCAGGAGAAGTTGAGATACAGCCGCGCGATGCTCTGCGCCGGCAGGTAACGCCACAGATACTCGGCGGAGAGTTTCATAAAGCGCACGTTTGAAAGTCCCGCTTCCAGCGCCGCTTCGCACCCGCAGACGATCACGTTGGCCGTCTTTTCCACCGCGAGGAAATTCACGTCCGGATTCTCCCGCGCCGCCTGCGTCACAAAGCCGCCTTTGCCGCAGCCGATTTCGAGATGAACCGGGTTGTCGTTGCCGAACAGGGCGGCAAGATCGAGCGTCAGATCCTGCTCGATCGGCGCGTCGAAATGCTTGTCGGCGTATGTAATGGGGATCAGCACGTCGCCGCAGGCAGCGATCCGCGTTTCCAGATTTTTCTTTTTGCGCATGCGCATGCGCTCACATCCTTTTTAATCCAAGTGTTTTTCATAGACACGAACGGGATCCCCGTGCCGGCTGATCCGGTGCGCGGTGACGGCAAAGCCGAGCTTCTCATGCAGCGCGATGCTTGCAGCGTTATCCTCCCGCACGGCAGCAGACGCAATAGAATACCCCATTTGCCCGGCATATTGAAGGGCAAGCGTTTCAGCCTGAAAGCCGTAACCCTGCGCCCGAAAGCGTTTCTTGATTTCCGGTCCGATGCCAATAGTATTTTCGTCCTGTGCGAACAAACTCATGAAGCCGACGACTTGATCGCCGTCCGAAACTGCAAGAAGTTCAAAATATGCGCCGCAATGACACTTGTCAAGACTTTCCTGTACCATGCGTCTTTGTTCCTTGATGGACATCCGCGCATAGGATGTATCCTCAAAATCGGATTTGCTGTCATGATTGACCGGAACGAGCCGAAGCATTTGAGATCATTCCTTTTTCTCGTTCTGTTATATGCTGTTATTCTATCACAAGATAAAACCAATTGCAAATGAACGCCGTATGAAATTTGCGCTTTGTTCACTTGCTTATTCGGCGGTTTTGGTATATAATAAATATATTGCGAAAGGAGGAGCCGTATGCGATTCAGTCTGATGATTCCCGTCTACAACGCCGCGCCGTATCTGTACGATGCGCTCGAGGGGCTGCGCGCGCAGACCTGTACGGACTTTGAAGCGCTGCTGATCGACGACGGCTCTACCGATGAGAGCGGCCGTATCTGCGACCAGTACGCCGAGGATGACCGCCGATTCCGTGTCTGGCATACGGACAACCACGGCGTGTTCGCTGCGCGGCAGTTTGCCGAGGCGCACGCGCGAGGGGAGTATCTGCTGTTCCTGGACGCGGACGATTGGACCGATCCTGCGCTGCTGTCGTCGCTGTCCGGCGTGATCGACCGGCATCATCCCGACCTGATCTCTTTTGACTTTATCGTTCTTCGCGCCGATGTGAACACGGTGCGCGAAACGTTCGGCGAGAACGACATGTTTTTGCAGGGGAAAGAGCTGGAGATCTTTTACCGGCATCTGCTGTCTACGCGCTACAATTCTCTTTGTATCAAGTGTTTTCACCGCAAGCTGATTGCCTGCGCGCCGGACTATGGGTCGTTCGCGGGACTTCGCCACGGCGAGGATCTGCTGCGCAGCGCGTATCTTGTTTTCGGGGCGGAGAATCTGTATTATCTGCACCGGTGTCTGTATGCATACCGGCTCGGCACAGGGCATTCCGGTGATTTCGACGCGCAGTCGCTGCGCTTTTACGAGCGTGTGGACGCCGAAATATTCCGTCTGCTTTCGACGCGCGTGACCGCAGACGACACATGGCGCGCGTTATACAACGATCTGTGCCGCAAACAGTTCGACAATTACCTGCGCCTGCTCGCGGGCAGCCGCTTGCCGATTGCAAAGGGATCCGCGCTGCTGCGTGAAGCGATGACGCTGCCGCTTACGCAGAATGCGCTGTCTGCGGCGGAAGATTCGCTCAAATACCGCCTGCTGCGCCGCAGTCAATTCAGGCTGCTGCTGATGCTGCACCGGGGAAAGAGGTGGCTTCATGCGCAGTAAAAAAGCGCTGCGGAACATGACGTCGTCTCTTCTGCTGCAATTCGTTTCTATGATATGCGGCCTGATTCTGCCGCGGCTTCTGATCCGCTCGTTCGGTTCGGCGGTCAACGGCATGACGGCGTCGATCTCGCAGTTTCTCGGTTACATTGTTCTGTTTGAAGCGGGCGTCGGCGGCGTTGTGCGCGCTGCATTGTATAAACCGCTGGCAGAGAACGACACCGGCCGGATCAGTTCTATCCTGCGCGCGTCCGACCGTTTCTTCCGCCGTGTCGCGCTGATTTTCGCCGGGTATTCCGCGGCCGTGGCCGTCGTCTATCCGTTTATAGTGCGGGACGAGGGCTTCGACTATCTCTTTACCGCCTCGCTTGTGCTGATTATCGCGGCGAGTACATTCTTTCAGTATTATTTCGGCCTGAGCTGCCAGGTGCTGCTGCAGGCGGACCAGAAGCGTTACGTCACGTCCGATCTGCAAATCGTGACGATTGTGCTCAACACGGTTCTGTGCATTGTGCTCATCCGTCTGGGCGCGTCGATCCGTATGGTCAAACTCGCCACGGCGCTGGTGTATACGCTGCGTCCGCTGCTGCTGCGCCGGATTGTGCGCCGGCAGTATGCGCCCGATCCGCACGCAGTGCCCGACGAGACGGCGATCGCGCAGCGCTGGGACGGCTTCGGTCATCACACGGCGTATTTTCTGCATACCAACACGGATGTGTTCGTGCTCACGGTGTTTTCTGCGTTCAGCCGCGCCGTGCAGATTGCGGACGTGTCGGTCTACGCGGTGTATTACAGCATCGTATCCGGCGTGGAAAAAATCGTCAGCGCGTTCTCATCCGGCATTGAGGCTGCGTTCGGCAACATGCTTGCCCGGGGCGAGGACGAGACGCTGCAGCGCAATTTCCGCGTGTATGAGTTCTTTTCCTTTACGCTGGTCACGACGCTGTTCACCTGCGCGGGCGTCCTGCTGCAGCCGTTTCTGCTCGTTTATACGCGCGGCGTGACGGACGCGCAGTATCTGCGCCCGGTGTTCGGCATTCTGCTGACGGCGGCGGAGGCGGTGTACTGCATCCGTATTCCGTACAACAACGTTACGCTGGCGGCCGGACACTACCGTCAGACGCGCAACGGCGCGTTTCTGGAGGCGGGTATCAATATCGCGCTGTCCGTTGCGCTTGTGATTCCGCTGGGACTCAGCGGCGTTGCGCTTGCAACACTGATCGCCATGAGTGTGCGCACCGTGCAGTACGCGCTGTATCTTTCGCGCCACATTCTGCACAGACCGTTTCGTTTGTTTGCCGGCAGATGCGCCGTCAATCTTTGCGCCTGTGCGCTCGGTGTGCTGACCTGCCGAGCGCTGCCGATGCCCGAAATCGGCAATTATCTGCGGTGGGCTGTGTATGCGCTGCCCGTCTTCGCGGTGTGCGGCGTCTGGACGCTCGCACTCAACAGCCTGTTCTATCGGAGCGACCTGCGCGGTCTGCTGGTCGTCTTCCGGCACAGTATACAAAAACGTTCAAGGAGAGATTCCCAATGAAAAAAACATGTCTGATCGCACTGTGTCTGCTGTTCGCTCTGCTTGCCGGCTGCGGCAAAGCGCCTGAACCGGCAAAACCGGAGTCGACATCCGCCTCGCAGACGGAAACAACGACTGCGGAACCGGTCACATGGGATGATGGCGACTTTAAGTTTACCAAGGGAGATCTGCCGAAAGGCTGGGTCGAGAATGCCTATACAGGCACGTCGACCTTCCTCGAAGCCACCTACGGCGAGGGAGAAAACGCGCCGAAGCTGACCGTTTCCGTGGTGACTTACGACGACAGCATGGGCGCTGCGAAGACGCGCCTTCTTGCCGATGCGGTGCATGAGCGCGAGAGCAAGTCGGCGTCCGAGGTTACGGAGGGCAAGATCGGCGGTCTCGACTTCTACCAGCTCAGCTATGATTCGCTGGTGACGAAGGGTACGCGCTGCTATGTGTTCTTCGGTCAGACGGTACCGGACAAAAACAAGGAATACAAGTTCGTCGAAATCCAGATTGACAACGTCAAGGACGCCAAACAGTACGAGACGCTCAAGAGTGTGCTGGACGTGCTGACGTTCAAGTTCTGAATAGAATCCGAAAGAAAAACAGGGGGCGGAAGTTCGTGAGGACTTCTGCCCCTGCTTTATGCAGAGATTTCGATGGACAGTATATCGTCGATCGGGATTTTCGTTCCGTCGGTCAGTTCGAGATACTGCTCTGCCTCCGCGATACGACGGACACGTCCGGTGACTGTGCGGTATTCACCGCCGGATTTGCGTGCGTCGGGAACAAAGTAGGTGATCTGCGCCTGCGGCTTTTCGGCTATATGCCGTTGAATTTTCGCGATGGCTGCGTTCAGCTGCGCAAGCTGCAATTCGTTCGGTTCAATCTTCCGGTCGGTCAGACGCGCTGTTTCTTCCATGGCGGCGCTGTGTCCGGACAGTGCGGCAAAGGGCGAGAACTGCGCGGCGCGGTCGTGACGGGACATGCGCGGATGCGTCTGCGGGTCCGGATGCGGCAGATCGATCAGATCGTCGTACCGGTTTTCGTAATCTTGTCGCATAGTCTATGCCTTGTGTCCGCCGATCTGCCCACCCCGGTCGATGGCGGTTGCTCCTTCCTTGAAACTCATACCTTTGAGTATGGCGTTGTTGCCGTATTTTTTGCGGATGGCGAGCATCGCTTTCTGCGCGCGCTGTTCCTTCTGCAGCGCCTCTTCCGTCCGGGCGTCCTCGGCGTCCTTCCGCGCGTAGTCCGTGAACAGGTCAAGCTGCTCACACTGCGCTTCCTGCCGCGCCTGCTGTTCGCTCTGCAGCCGGTCGGCGGTCAGCGTGATGCGCCGTACCAACAGATGCGGATCGACAATACGTGTATACAGCTCCATAATCGCCTGTGTAATCAGCGAGCTTGCCGACGTCTTGCGCGGCGTATGCGCTGTGCCGTGCGCGTGTTTGGGCGTTTTGCGGCCGTATCGGTCGACTGTGATTGTGCCTGCATAATTGTCCGCACTCTGAATGTCATAGCCGATTGTCAGCGTCAGCAGATCGGTTACAAGCGCCTTTTCGACCAGATCAAGCGCGAGCTGATCGGCCATCTCCCGCACGACCAACGCAGCCTCGTCGGTCGTGTACGGACGGTGCAGCACCTGTCCGGAACACAGACTGTTGGTCTGTGGACGGTACGCCTTGACGTCTGCGATTGTGCACGGTTCCCAGCCCCACGCATGGTCGATCAGCAGCTCGGCATTTATGCCGAACAGCCGATACAGCAGCGCTTCGTTGCAGAAGTCGTCCGCTTTGCCGACCGAGCATCGCGCCACATCGCCCATCGTATACATCCCGTACTCGGCCAGCCGCCGCGCCGTGCCGCCGCCGACGCGCCAGAAATCTGTGATCGGCGTGTGCGACCAGAGCGTGCGCCGGTACGACTGCTCATCCAGTTCGGCAATGCGCACGCCGTTCTTGTCGGCCGGAATGTGCTTGGCGACAATATCCATGGCAATCTTGCACAGATACATGTTCGTGCCGATCCCGGCAGTTGCCGTGACGCCGGTCTGTTCGAGTACGTCCAGAATGATCCGCATCGCCAGCTCCCGCGGCGTACAGCGGTAGGTGGCGAGGTAATGCGTCACGTCCAGAAACACTTCGTCGATGGAATAAATATGAATATCCTCCGGCGCAATGTATTTGAGATATACTTCGTAAATGCGGCTGCTGTACTGCACATACAGCGACATGCGCGGTACGGCAGTGATATACCCCAGCTCGACCGACGGGTCGTTCCGCACCAGCAGATCGCGGTAGGATTTGTCGCGGAATGTGTGACCGGGCGCGCGCATTCTTCGTTCGCGATTGACTTCCTCCACGCGCTGCACCACCTCGAACAGCCGCGCACGGCTGGAAACACCGTAGGCTTTCAGGGAAGGGGAGATGGCCAGACAGATCGTTTTTTCCGTCCGGCTTTCATCGGCAACAACCAGATTGGTTGTCATCGGATCGAGCCCGCGTTCCACGCACTCAACCGATGCGTAAAACGACTTGAGGTCGATTGCCAGATATGTGCGCTGCGTCGCCATCACCTTCGCCTGCCTTTCCTTTTTCTATGCTTACTATACCTTGTTTTCCGGCGAATTTCAAGCGTTTGTTCGATATTTGTTCGATCATTTTGTGCGTAACAATCCGCCTATGCGTGCATATATTGTCAGCGGACACAGAATGAAAGGCAGGTATCGACATGCAAGAACCTTTGGAACCTATGATCGAACAGTACAGACAGGCGCTGCTGGAATTCAGCCGCAAGAATCCGCGTAATACGACGCATACCGAACCGCAGCCCGAACCCGCTTCGGACGATTCTGACGAACCGGAGCGCATTCTCCCGGCGACAGGTCTTGTGCGCGACGATCCCGCCGCAGTACAGGCTGTATTGGTCACGGCCGAAATGCGGCTGCAGAATACGGCGCAGCGCGAACGCGAGGACGTGCCGGCGACGGCGGATGCGCCGGTTCTGGACAATGAGCAGGAACAGGAGTTCGTGCAGGACGGCGACGAATTTCCGCCGTACCTGAACGGGTGCATCGAGGAGTTTCCGAGCGAGGAGGATTTCATGCGTCATAACCCGGAGAGTGGCTTTCTGCGGGTGCAGGTCTTTGCGGCAAACCAATCGTTTCCGATTCCGAACGCCACCGTTGTTGTGCGCAAACGTTTTCCGGGAAAAGACAAGGTCTTTTTTACCGCACAGACGGATTCCAACGGTATCATGAACCGCATCACACTGCCGGCGCCCGACCGGGAGCTGGCCGACGCGCCGTCCGCGATGCAGCCGTATTCGACCTATGATATTCTGGTGTCGCATCCGCGATTTACGCAGGTGGACATTTTTGACGTGGCGGTTTTTGACAGCGTGGAGACGGTGCAGAACGTGGAAATGATTCCGTGTATGCCGGACGATACGACGGGCGGGGAGGCGTAAAGCATGGCGACGCCGACTGTTCCGACGACCATTACCGTGCATCTGGGTGCGCCGAATGAAGCGGCGGAAAACATCCGCGTGCCGTATATTGATTACATCAAAAACGTTGTGTGCAGCGAGATTTATCCGACATGGCCGCGCGCGTCGCTGCGTGCGAATATCTTTACGATCCAGTCCTTTACGCTCAACCGCGTCTATACGGAGTATTACCGCACGCGCGGTTATGCGTTCGACATCACAAACAACACGGCGTTTGACCAGGCGTTTGTGCCCGGCCGCAAATACTTTGAGCCGATCAGCGATCTGGTGGATTCGCTGTTCAATACGTATATCGTCCGCGCCGGACAGATCCAGCCGCTTGCGGCGCAGTATTGCAGCGGCAGCTCGGTCACGTGCGCCGGATTGTCGCAGTGGGGAACCGTCTCGCTGGCGAATCAGGGCTATTCCGACATTGCGATTCTGCGTTATTATTTCGGACAGGACGTTTCACTGGTCTACAACGCGCCGACCGCGCCGAATGTCCCGTCCTACGCCGGCACGCCGTTTTCGCTCGGTTCGGCCGGTTCCGACGTGCGCACGATCCAGCGCGAACTTAACCGCGTGGCGGCGAACTATCCGGCGATTCCGCGCATCGGCAGTGAAAGCGGACTTTACGACGCCGCGACGCGACGAGCCGTGATCGCGTTTCAGCAGATTTTCGGTCTGGAGGTGGACGGCGTTGTCGGCAAGCAGACGTGGTATAAGCTCAAGTATATTTACAACGGCGTCAAGAATCTGTCGGAAATCTACAGCGAAGGACTGACGATCAGCGAGGTCGAGCGTGTGTTCAGCAGCGTTCTGCGTCGCGGCGACCGCGGCATAGCCGTGCGCACGATTCAGTATTATCTCAACTTCATCGGGCAGTTCAACGACAGTCTTACGATCGGACTGGACGAGGACGGTATTTTCGGCGCGGCGACAGAGCAGGCTGTGCGTGCGTTCCAGCGGTACTACGGCCTTACAAACGACGGCATAGTCGGACGCAATACATGGAACGCCGTGATCGACGTATACCGCGGTATTTTGCAGTCGCTGCCTGCGGAATACACGGGACTGACGTATCTGCTGTATCCCGGTTATTACATCATGCGCGGCGCCTCGGGCAAAATTGTCGAACAGCTTCAGGTGTTTCTGCGCACCATTGCACAGAACAGCAATTCCATCCCGTCCGTGACGGTGGACGGTGTGTTCGGCAGCGAGACGCAGCGCGCGGTCATTGCTGTGCAGAACCGGTACGGACTTGAACCGGACGGCGTGGTCGGACCGATCACATGGAATGCGATCATCACGATGTATAACGAATACCGTTGACAGAACGGCAAACAATATCGTATAGCATAATGAAGGACGGAGATGCTGTATGGATTTTACCGCAGATTTTCAAACCGCCTGTTCCGCGTTTGAGCAGGCGGTCGGCTGCACGCGCAGCTTTGACGTGGTGGCACGGCCGTTTCGTATCGGCGGCCGTGCGCTGCGTCTGTACTTCATCAACGGACTGGTGCAGATCGACAGCAGCATGAAGATTCTCGGCGATCTGCTCGCCGTCGATCCCGCGGCGTATATGACTGTCACGCAGGCCGCTGCGATTGCAGAGCGCTTTATCCCCTTTGCGGAGACGCAGACGACGAACGACCTGCCGTCCGCAGTGACCGCGCTGCTGTCCGGACAGGCTGTGCTGCTGGCTGAGGGCGTGACGGGCGCGCTTTTGATGGATGTGCGCGAATATGTTGCCCGCACGCCGGACGAGCCGGAGAACAACCGTGTGCTGCTCGGCCCGCATGAGGGCTTCAACGAGGTGCTGCTGCAAAATACCGCGCTGCTGCGCAGACGGCTGCGCGACCCGGCTTTGACAATCCGCCTTTTGCAGATCGGTTCGCGCTCGAAGCTGGATGTTGCAGTGTGCTTCGTCGAGGGCAAGGCGGACGCGCAGATGCTGCAAACGGTGCTGGACAAGCTGCGGAGAATCCGCATCGAAACGCTTGCCATGGCGCAGGAGAGTCTGCTCGAATGTCTTGTGCCCGGTCATCATTTCAATCCGTTTCCGCGTGTGCGCTATACCGAACGTCCGGATTCGGCCGCCGCATCGGTTGCCGAGGGCAGCATCCTGCTCATCTGCGACAATTCTCCTGCCGTTATGGTGATCCCGTCCGGCTTTTTTGACTTCCTGCAGGACACGAACGATTTTTATTTCCCGCCCATGCTCGGTTCCTTTTTGCGGATGGTTCGTCTGCTGGTGTTCTCGTCCACGATGTTTCTCACGCCCGTTTGGTATCTGCTGATCCGCAATCCGCATCATATCCCGCAGTGGCTCGATTTTATCCGCATCGACAAGCCGATCGCCGTGCCGGTGCTCGTGCAGTTGATTGCCATAGAATTGGTTATTGACGCGCTCAAGCTCGCCTCGATCAATACGCCCAGTTCCCTGAGCAATTCATTCAGTGTCATCGGCGCACTGGTGCTCGGTCAGTTTGCGGTGGAAGCGCGCTGGCTGACGGCGGAGGTCGTGTTCTATATGGCATTTGTGGCTGTAGCGAATTTTACGCAGCCGAGCTTTGAGATGGGACATGCCTATAAGATGGCGCGTATCTTCGTGCTGGTTCTGACGGCGCTGTTCAACTATGCGGGCTTCTTTGCGGGGTTTGCGGTCGTTTTCGCCGTGCTGATCTCGACGAAAAACGTCGTCGGCAAAAGCTATCTCTATCCGCTCGTTCCGTTCAACCCGCGCAAACTTGCGCGTCTGCTTATCCGCCGCCCGATCCACCGCGATAACGCTTCGTGAAGAAACGTGCACAACCGGATTGACAGACAGGACAGCGGCAATGTATAATATTGTCGGATTATTATGCAAAGGAGTGTCAGTTATGCTTCGGAAAACACTGTCGATTCTTCTGGTTCTGTGCACACTATGCTGCTGTGCGCTGCCCGCGGCGGCTGCGCGCGAGACGGGCGTGATCCGCGTGCGGCTGCACAGCGACATTGCAGGGCTTACGGAAGAGGACGAACCGGAAAAGATGATTGAGCTGCTGACCGATAACGTCGTATACAGCTATCGCGCAGCGGGACCTGTTTCGTTCTCCGACTATGCCGGAACGCCTGTCTTCGACGATCTCAAGGCGGGCAGAACGTATGATCTTTCCTACTGTCTGGATGCCGCAGAAGGGTACGCGCTGCCCGAAACGATCGGCGAGGGCGATGTGCAGATCGAATGCGGCAAGAACGTCTGGGTCTATTCCACGCAGATCACAACGGCCAGAATCCGCAACGAAGACGACACGTTCACAACCTATAAGGGCTTGCGCATCCAGGCGCAGGTCGTTGTGGACGGCAACATCTTTCAGCGGATCATCGGCTTTTTGTACGACATTTATCTGAAAATCAGAGCATGGTCGCTGTATTAAATAAACAGGAGAAAGACAATATGAATTTACAAACTGCGCCCGGTACCTATGAACTGGACTGCTCGGCAACGGTGTATCCGTATCTGGCGACCAAACGCGTCAACCAGATTTTTCGCATGGCGCTGGAACTGGACACGGACGTGGATCCCGATGTGCTGCGCACGGCTTTGGAGCGCATGCCCGCGCGATTCCCGACGATGTTTGTGACGCTGCGAAAGGATCGCGATACATACCGCCTGCAAACCATGCGCGATCCGGCGCGTGCCGTGTGTCCGGAGCCGGAAATCTACTGCAGGCCGTTCAGTCTTGCGGACGGCTGCGATCTGCTGCGCGTGACGTACAGAAAGAACCGGCTGGGCATCGAGGTGTTTCATGCCATCACGGACGGCGCCGGCGGTATGATCCTTTTGAAAACAATCGCGGCGGAGTATTACCGGACGCTGGGCGAGACGATCCCGGCGGAAAACGGTGTGTGCGACTGTACGCAGCCGGCACGTCCCTGCGAAACCGAGGACAGCTTCCGCGCAAATTATGAGCCGGAGATCGACGGCGTGTCCCGGTCGGGCATACATGCGTTTCAGGTGCAGGCAAAAGGGCCGTTCATGCCGTGGCATCACACGGAGATCCGCATTCCGCTGAGCAAACTGAAAACTGTGACCAAAGCGCACGGTGCGACGATCACCGAGTATGCCGCAGCGCTGTATCTGGACGTTCTGCGTGATCTGCCGGGAGCCGGAGCGGACGGGAAACCGATTGCGCTGTCGGTGCCGATCAATCTGCGCCCCGTTTTCGGGTCGGAAACGCTGCGCAATTTTTCGCTGTATTTTCTGGCGACTGTTCCGCAAAAGGCGCAGCGGCCGTCCTTCGACGACATATTGCAGAATGTACACGCGCAGCTTCGCGCCGGCACGGACAAAGAACTGCTGCGGCGCACGATACACCAGAACGTTTCGCAGGCGCAGCTTCCGGTTTTTGTCCGGTCGCCCCGCGCGGTCAAGAAGGCGATTTTGCGCGTCGGCGCGGCCATGTACGGCGAGGGACTGTACACATCTACCTTTTCCAATCTCGGCATTTTTACCATGCCGCAGGCGCTGTCGGCGCATGTACGCGCGTTCCACGCCATGCTCGGCGAGTCGCCGGTCAATCATATCAAGATTCTGTCCTACTGCACCAACGGCGTTCTCAGCCTGATGTTTTCGTCGCGCCTTGTCAGCCATGAGCCGGAGGACGCGCTGATTGCAAAACTGCGCGAGGCGGGACTTGCGCCGGACATTGTGCGTATGCCGTGAGGAGGATACCGATGAACATACGAAACGCCGAAAACAAAGACGCGCCGCAGATTCTGTCGCTGCTCAGTCAGGTGCTCGAGGTGCATGCCGCGCTGCGGCCGGATCTGTTTGTCTCAGGAACTACGAAATACACGCAGCAGGAGCTGTACGCCATCTTCCGGGACACGCAGCGGCGCACGTTCGTGGCGGTCGATGACAGCGACAATGTGCTCGGCTATGCGTTTTGCGAAATCCGCGATCATACGCATGCCAACAATCGCGTGCCGCATACCGAACTGTATGTCGACGATCTGTGCGTCGACAGTACGGCAAGGGGCAAAAACGTGGGAACCGCACTGTTTCGCCATGTGCAGCAGACGGCGCGCGCGCTCGGCTGCTATACTGTCACACTGAGCGTCTGGACGGGCAACGACGGCGCAAAAGCCTTTTACGACAAGATGGACATGCAGCCCAGATTTACGATGCTCGAATGGATCGTGACATGATACGCAGGAGGTCAATACCATGCGATTTGCCGCTTGAAAAGAAATTGCGCAGATGAAACAAGGAGACGGGAATGCATCAATACTTTGAAATCAACGAACAGGGCTGCAACATCCGCTGCAAGCTGTATTGCAAGGACAAGGCGCTTGCAAAAAAAGCGGTCATTTTCGGTACCGGATTCGTCGGTCACAAGGATAACCGCGCGGCGGAAGGCTTTGCCGAAAAGCTGCTGTCCAAGCACAAGGACGCAATGGTCGTGGTCTTCAACTGGCCTGCGCACGGCGACGACGTGCGGAAAAAGCTGAAGCTGGAGGACTGCGATACCTACCTGGGAATGGTGATCCGCGAGCTGCGGACAAGGTTCGGCATCGACGAACTGTACGCTTATGCGACCAGCTTCGGCGGGTATCTGTTCCTCAAGTACATTTCCGAACACGGCAATCCGTTCCGCAAGGTCGCGCTGCGCTGTCCGGCAGTGGGAATGTATGACGTGCTGAACGGTGTGATTATGCACAAAGACGATCATGACCGCCTTTTGAAAGGCAAGGATATCCAGGTCGGCTTTGACCGCAAGATTGTGGTGACGAAAGCGTTCCTGGACGAACTGCGGGACAACGACATCCGCAATCGGGATTTTCTGGATTATGCGGACGACCTGCTGATTCTGCACGGCACCGCGGACGAGGTGGTGCCGTTCGACAGCGGCAAGTTGTTCGCGGAGAACAATGTGATCGAGTTTGTTCCCGTCGAGGGCGCCGACCATCGGTTCCAGAACCCGACGCACATGAGTCTGGCGACAAAGTACGTGATGCAGTTTTTCGACATGTGAACAGGATACAACCAAAAAGCATCCCCGCCTCGCATGGCCGGGATGCTTTGCGCGTAGTGCAGGTTTTTTCGCAGATACAATGCACCGTTACGGATTCTGCGCCGAAAACTGTTCGCGTGCCTGTTCCACAAACAGCTGCGCGGCAGGGGAGAAGGTCTGGTATTTTTTCCAGATCAGCTTGCCGGTTGCGCGGATCTCCGGTACAAGCGGACGAAATACGAGCGGACTGTCTTTGGTGCAGCGAATCAGCCCGTCGAACGCGACGGCAAGGCCGAGTCCGTCCTCCACAAGCAGCGATGCGTTGTAGATCAGATTGTACGTTGCCGCAACGTTCAGACCGGAAAATTCGCTCGATCCGGCAATCACGGCGGCATGCGATCTCGACAGAATCACCGGACAGCCTTTTAAATCACGGATACGCACAGTTTCTTTCCTTGCGAGCGGATGCTCTTTCGGCATCAGCACGCCGAACCGCTCGTGCATCGGCAGCGCGACGGATTGATACAAGTCGTGGTCAACGTCCGTGAATATGACGGCAAAGTCGATCAGACCGTCCGTCAGTTCGTTCATCAGATCTTGCGTGTCGCCGCTGGTGATATGAAAGCGTATGTCCGGATGCGTTGCGGCAAGGCTGCTTGCCGTGCGGGATAGATAGTGAAATGACCTTGATTCTCCGGCGCCGATGCGAATCGTCCCGGACACATGATTTTTGACCTGCGTGATTTCCTCTTCCGTCATGCGCATCAGATTGACCATCTCTTCGGCGCGTCGGCGCAGGACAATCCCTTCTTCCGTCAGCGTGATTTTTCGGTTGCCGCGCACGAACAGCGGCGCGCCGAGCTGCGATTCCAGTTCTTTCATCTGTCTGGAAAGCGACGGCTGCGCAACGTGCAGCGCTTCTGCCGCAGCGGAAATCGTGCCCTCGCGGACAACGGCTAAGTAATACTGCATCGTTCGTATATCCATGTATCTGCCTCCTTCTGTCTTCCTATTCAATTATAGCATAGGAAAGCATAGAAAACAAGTATTTGATTATAGAAAGAGAAGCGTGTATACTAAAGACAGAACAGCGCAAGGGGGAAGAACACAATGGAGCTTTCAGCATTTCTGGACGCAATGCGCGCGCAGGCGGAAGTGGTCGCGGGCAGTGAGATCCATCTTATGATGCACGAGCTCTCGCAGCAGGCTTTGCAGATCACGGCGCAGATCAACGGCGCTTATCACACGCCGCAGGAGCTGCGCGCGCTGATGCAGACGCTGACAAACGGCGGCTGCGGCGATGATTTCGGTTTGTTCCCGCCGTTCTATACCGACTGCGGAAAGAATATCCGGATCGGCAAAGGCGTGTTTATCAACGCCGGCTGTCAGTTTCAGGATCAGGGCGGAATCACGATTGGCGACGATACGCTGATCGGCCCCAAAACGGTCATTGCCACGCTCAACCATGACATGCTGCCGGAAAAGCGGGCGAATCTGCATCCCTCTCCCGTCCGAATCGGATCGCGTGTGTGGATCGGCGCAAGCTGCACCATTCTTCCGGGCGTCACGATCGGCGACGGCGCGGTTGTGGCGGCCGGCGCTGTGGTGAACAAAGACGTTGCGCCCAATACGGTGGTCGCCGGTGTCCCGGCAAGGTTTATCAAGACAATAGAAACACCGTAGCAGGAGGATGCGTCATGAAGAAAACAATTGTTTGGCTCACAGTCTTCTGCCTGCTGATCGCAGGCGTCTCGATTTCCGTGATCGCCGTGCGGAAAACCGCAGGCGATGCGGACGGAAACGGCGTTGTAAATCTGCGCGATGTGGTTCTGACGCTTCGGCATCTGACGGGCGGCTGGGATGTAAGTATTGACGAGCATGCGGCCGATGTAGACGCGGACGGAGACGTCACGGCAAAGGACGCCGTGCAGGTCACGCGGTATCTGGCAGGCGGCTGGGATGTAACGCTGCAAACGACAGGGGAGGAAAAACAGTTGACGATGCACATCGGCGGTACACCGGTTGCGGTACAGTGGGAAGACAACGAATCCGTCGAGGCCCTGTGCGCACTGGCCGCGGATGCACCGCTCATGATTTCCATGTCCATGTACGGCGGCTTTGAGCAGGTCGGTTCCATCGGCAAAACCCTGCCGCGAAACGACGTGCGGATCACAACGGACTGCGGCGACATTGTGCTGTATTCCGGCAATCAGATGGTTGTCTTCTACGGCTCGAACACATGGGCATACACAAAACTCGGACACATTACGGACAAGACAGCGCAGGAAATGGCGGCGCTGCTGTCAAACGGCAATGTGACGATTACGATTACAATGCAATAAACGGAGGGTAGAAAATGCGTAAAGTACTTGTCATCACAACCAGCCTGCGGGCAAACAGCAATTCGGACGTATTGGCACAGCGCCTGATGCAGGGCGCGACGGACGCTGGACACGATGTGCAGCTCGTCTCGCTCAAGGGGAAGGAACTGCGCTTTTGCATCGGCTGCCTTTCCTGCCAGAAAACGCAAAAATGTGTTCTGCGCGACGATGCGGTCGAAATTGCGGAAAAGGTGAAAAATGCCGACACGCTTGTATTTGTCACGCCGATCTATTATTACGAGATGTGCGGGCAGATGAAGACGCTGCTTGACCGGCTGAATCCGCTGTATCCATCGGACTACAAATTCCGCAAGGTGTATATGCTGTCCGTCGCGGCGGAGGATGAGGACGAAGTGCCCGAAAAAGCCGTCAGCGGTCTGCGGGGCTGGGTTGACTGCTTTGAAAAAGCGGAGCTTGCCGGTTCTCTGTTCTGCGGCGGGATCACCGCACCCGGCGAAGCGTCGGACAAAAGCGAAGCGCAGGCGCGCGCATATCAATTCGGAAAGGATTTGAAATAAAATGACAATGGAAAAACTGCATCTCACACAAGGCTGGGACAAGACGTTCCCGAAGAGCGACAAGGTCGATCACAGCAAGGTGACGTTTGTCAACCGCTACGGCATCACGCTGGCGGGGGATATGTATGTGCCGAAAGGCGCGGCGGGCAAACTGCCGGCCATCGCGGTATGCGGTCCGTTCGGCGCGGTCAAGGAACAGTGCGCCGGCCTGTATGCGCAGACGATGGCGGAGCGCGGCTTTCTGACCGTTGCCTTTGATCCCTCCTTCACGGGAGAGAGCGGCGGCAGCGTGCGCTGTATGGCGTCGCCGGACATCAACACCGAGGACTTTATGGCAGCCGTCGACTTTCTGTCCCTGCATGAAAGCGTCGACGCGGATCGCATCGGGATCATCGGCATCTGCGGCTGGGGCGGTATGGCGATCAATGCGGCCGCGCTCGATACGCGCGTCAAAGCGACGGCGGCAATGACCATGTACGATATGACGCGCGTGAACGCGAAGGGATACTTCGACGCGGCAGACAGCGAGGAAGCGCGCTATCAGGCAAAAGCGGCCATGTGCGCGCAGCGGCTTGCCGATCTCAAAGCGGGCGAGTACAAGCTCGGCGGCGGTGTGGTCGATCCGCTGCCGGAGGACGCGCCCTTCTTCGTCAAGGACTACTACGACTACTACAAGACGCCGCGCGGCTATCATCCGCGTTCGCTCAATTCCAACGGCGGCTGGAATGTCATCGGCTGTGAGTCCTTCGTCAATCAGCCGATTCTGCAATACAGCCATGAAATCCGCTCTGCGGTGCTGCTCGTGCACGGCGAGAAGGCGCACTCATGCTACTTCAGCCGCGACGCCTATGCCGACATGGTCAAGGACAGCAAGTATGCGGACAACAAAGAACTGCTGATTATCCCCGATGCGGTGCATACCGACCTGTATGACGGCGGCGGCAAAAATGCGATCCCGTTTGACAAGCTCGACAGCTTCTTTACAGAACATCTGCAATAAGCACAAGATAACAGCCGATCCGTTTCACATTTCCCGTGTGTACGGATCGGCTGTTTGATGTGCAGAATTCTTTGCCCGCGCAGTTGCGGGATCGGTTCGGGTGTGGTATAATCAGAAATAAGAATACACATTTGCAACATGTTTTGCATAGAGTCCGGCGTTTTAAACGCAGTACACGACAGGTGGAAACATGAACAGAATCCTCTCTTTCTTTCTTGCGGCTCTGTCATTTTGTTCCGCCTTCTTCACAGGCGGAACAGATCAGCCGTTTTTCAAAAATACATATACCGTTCCGGAAACGTTCGTCCCGTATACACAGATAGATCGCACACCGAAAACCGACTGGACGGCAAAGTTCATCTGGGATGCATCCGACGGAAGCGAAGAAAACGTCTGGATGTGTTTTCGCAAAACTGTGGATTTGCCGGCGCAGCCAGACACGCTGCCGGCATATATTGCCGCCGATTCCAAATACTGGCTGTATATCAACGGAGAAACGGCGGTCTTTGAGGGCGGCGTCAAGAGAGGCCCGACGCCGAGCGGCAGCTATTATGATTGCGTGGATATCGCCGCATATCTGAAATCCGGCCGCAACGTTATTTGTGCGCTCGTCTGGTACCGGGGCAAGGATACGAGCTACTCCGACACGGACAGCGGAAAAGCGGGATTCCTGTTTGAAGCGGGCAGCGTGATCTCCGACCGGAGCTGGAAGGTGTGCCGCAATACGGCTTATCGGAACGATGTGCCTGCGTCACAGCCCAACTACAGACTGCCTGAATACAGCATCTATTATGACGCCGGACGTGAGATCGGCGACTGGCTGCGTACGGATTTCGACGACTGCGCATGGCAAAATGCGCACGAAAACGGGTTCGGCGGCAGTGCGCCGTGGGGCATGCTGTACCCGCGCGGCATTCCCATGCTCAAAGATTACGGAATGAAAGACTATGAAAATACCGCTGCGTACAAGGGAAAAACCATGCGCGCCAGAACGGCGGTCACGCTGAACATTCCCTATAACGCGCAGTGTACGCCGTATTTTAAGATCGAAGCCAAGGCCGGCAAAACGATCCGGATTCTGACCGAAAACACATGGATCGGCGCTGTCAGCGACACCTATATCACGAAAGACGGTGTGCAGGCGTTTGAAGCGCTCGGCTGGTTTAACGGCGAGCATATCACGTATGTGATGCCTGCGGGCGTAAAGATCCTCGACCTGCAATACAGGGAAACGGGCTATAACACGTCGTTTTCCGGGGCGTTTACCTGTGCGGACGAGGCACTGAACACACTCTGGCAGAAATCCCTGCGCACGCTCTATGTGACCATGCGCGATAATTTCATGGACTGCCCGGACAGGGAGCGCGCGCAGTGGTGGGGCGACGTGACAAGCGAGATGGCCATGTCGATGTATGCGCTCGACGCCGACGCGTATCTTCTGTATCAGAAAGGCGTTGCCGCCATGCTCGGTCATATTGACGCCGACACCGATGTGCTGCAGACCGTTGTGCCGGTCAATCAGGCTTTCTTTGAGCTGCCCGTGCAGCAGCTTGCGGGCATTTGTGGCTTCTGGACGTACTATCTGTACACGGGAGACCGGGATTTTCTGGAGTTTGTCTATGATGCGTCCGTGCGGTATACACAGCTTTGGACGATCGGTGACGATCATCTGGTTGTGCATCGCAGCGGTTCCTGGGACTGGATGGACTGGGGCAGCTTCGCAGACACGACCGCAATCGAAAACGCGTGGTACTACTATGCACTCTCCTGCCTTCGGGATATGGCGCAGGTTCTCGGCAGAGACAGCGACGCGCATACAGCGAGGATGCGCGAAATCAAAACCGGCTACGCGTCGCTCTGGACAAAGAACGGGTATAAAAGCGGCGACGTTCTGTTTCCGGACGACAGAGCGAACGCCATAGCCGTTCTTTCAGGCCTTGCGGAAAAAGAGCAGTACGACACAATCGCCGCGGTTCTGACACGCACAAAGCACGCAAGCCCGTACATGGAGTATTACGTGCTGGAAGCGCTCTGCCGCATGGACAGATGCGATGCTGCAAGAAGCAGGATGCTGCAAAGATACGCGCCGATGATCCGCGAGGATTACTCTACACTGTGGGAGCGTTGGACGAAAATCGGCGGCACGCGCAACCACGCGTGGTCGGGCGGACCTCTGGTCATCATGAGCAAATACTTTGCGGGCGTTCGTCCGGTTAAAGCAGGGTATTCCGAGTTTCTCATTCGACCGCAGATTCCGCTCGGCGATGCAGTCACATGCGTCGTGCCGTCCGTCAGGGGCAGTATCCGCGTTGCCGCAAGCAGAACTGCCGACGCGTTCATACTGGACGCGGACGTCCCGAAAGATACGACGGCACACATCTGTCTGCCGTACACGCACGGACAGACGGTGACGCTGAACGGCCGTGTGCTTTATCATAACGGCTGCTTTGCGGATACGGAGGGGCTTGCCTTTGCGGGCATTGAAAACCAATGCGCTGTGTTTTCGGTGCAATCTTTCGAGAATCAGAATCTGCATTTTGAAACCGTGTCGTGAGACGGACGGCTTTAATTATAATGAATCTGTGAGGGAAAAAGATGAAAACGACGATTAAAACCGCAATTCTTTTTGTTCTGCTCTGCGCTTTGATACTCTGCGGGTGCGCCTGCGGAAAAACGAAGGCGGACGCACAGCATCCGCGGGTCGGTTATACGTATGCGCCGAAATCGGTTCATGCGGTCAGCGGCAGGCAGGGCGTATGCACACAAGGGGACTTCTACTGGGTCAGCGGATCTGCAACGCTGACAAAATACGACCGGAACTGGAACGTTGTTGCGGAAAACACGGACCCGTTCAAAGGGTATACGCTGCAGGTCAATCACATCGGCGATATCGACGTGTACCGGAACGAACTGTATCTCGGTGTCGAGTATTTCATGGACGGGGTAGGGAAAAACATCCAGGTCGCGGTCTACGACGGCGACACTCTGGAATTGAAAAGAGTCTTTCCGTTCCGTTCGGACACAGGGCAGGCGGAGTGCAGCGGGATTGCGGTAGACCCCGATTCCGGAACCGTCTACATGTCCTCGTGGATTGATGACGCGTCCAGTGAATATTTGTATATGTACGATCTCGGCACGGGCGATTACAAGGGCAAGCTGCAAATGCTTTCGGCGCCGAAATGGATTCAGGGCGTCGCCTGCTTTGACGGATGCCTGTATGTGACGTGTGATGACGGGGACGCGGACAGCGATGCGCCGGATCACATGTATCGGATCGACGTCGCGGAGGACGGCAAAACCGGTACGGTCGTTTTGGAAAAGACGTTCGACGACGTGACGCGGCAGGGCGAGATCGAGGGCTTGTCGTTTGACCGTACACGCAGGGAGTTTTTGCTGCTGTACAATCGCGGCGCCCGGATCATCGCCGGCATGCCGTCCGGCTTCTATGACGGCTACACAGAGGAAGTCCACGAGGTATTCGTATACAGTATGCAGTAAAGGATGGACAAAAAGGAGATATGCCGCCATGTACGGTAAATTGTATGTCATTTTCAAGCGTTGTATTGCCCTGATTTCCGTCATCATGCTGCTGATTGTCAGCATGGACGAGCGCGGCCTTCCCGACCCGGACGGCGCGAAAATCATCGCAAAACAGCGCTACGTCCTCGAGGACTACTATATGAGCAATCAGGGCGTAACGAACGATGGAGAGTATTACTATTTCAGCGGCAAGAAGAATCTCGGCAAGGCGGATATGAAGACGGGCGAGATCTTCTGCATCAATACCTCGCCCATCCCCAAGGCGTTGGCGGATCTCGGCTGCAATCATATCGGCGGCCTGAGTTATTTTAACGGAATCATCTATGCCGCGCTGGAGGACGGGCCGGATTATCAGCATCCGTTTATTGTGCTGTACGACGCGCAGACGCTGGCATTTACGGGGGCATACTTCGAGCTGCCGCAGGAACTGCATACAGAGGGCGTGCCGTGGTGTGCGGTTGACGAAGAGCGTCAGGTACTCTATACAGCGGAGTGGAGCAATGCCGCTGTGCTGAATGTGTTCGCGCTCGACGATCTGCATCTGGTCGGAACAATCCCGCTTTCCGCGCCGATTGATCGCATGCAGGGCGGGGAAATGTTCGGCGATACGCTCTATCTTTCCTGCGACGAGGAAAACGATCTCAAGCGTGTGTTCGCTGTCAATGTCCTGACCGGCGAGGTGCAGACCGCGTTTGCCCGCAACATCGGCAAAGCGTTCGAGGCGGAGGATCTGACCGTCTATGCGGACACGGACGGCAAGCCCGTGATCTGTGTGCTCGACAGAGGCGCGCGCCGCAAGAGCATGAATCTGACAAAGTATCGTTTGGATTAAAGGCAGGTTTTTACGATGAAAACTGTGGAGGTGTCCGCCGCTGTCATCATAGAGCATCACCGGGTGTTCGTCACGCAGCGCGGCTACGGAGAGAACAAGGATCGCTGGGAGTTTCCCGGCGGCAAGCTCGAAAAGGGCGAGTCTGCCGAGGATGCGCTGCGGCGCGAGATCCGGGAAGAACTCGACACACAGATCGAAGTCGGGACGCGCATCATGACGATTGAGTACGATTACCCGCAGTTTCACCTGTGCATGCACTGCTTCCTGTGCAGTGTGCAGTCCGGCTCGCTGGTTCTGAAGGAACACGAAGACGCCAGATGGCTTGCGGCGGACGAACTGTACTCTGTTGACTGGCTGCCGGCCGATCTGGTCATTCTTCCGGAATTACAGAGAATTCTATACAATTGAAAAAGAAAGAAGGAGCTGTTCATCGGTGACAACTCCTTCTTTATTATTCCTTTGCATCAAAACGGACATTTGCCTCTGATTCGACCGAACGCTTTCCGAACGGCATAATAGGACGGCTTTTCCTTGCCGTTCACGTCGACAAGTCCCCACCGGGTCTCCGTCGGACAGTCGCTCTGGCCGCACATGTAGCACCGATCGCTGTCCGCATAGCAGTACACGATCACACCGCCCACGAAGGGCAGACGGTACATTTCGGGGATCAGATCACGGAAAAACTTTGCCTGTCCTTCAGGCGTATGGGGGTATCCCGGAATCAGGGTGGTTTTGGGCAGCTCCCTGAAGAGATGGTTGACGTAGTCGCTCTTGAAGATAAAATCGCCCTGATGCGCAACGTCCGGCGAGACATGGCGGATATGGCTTTTCATTCTGTCATTGAGATTGTCCACAAACATCTCAATCTTTTCATACGCTTCCTTGATGCTCTCCACGCCGTATTCACGCAGAATTGCGCGCTTCTCCTCTTTGCTTTTCGGCGCGCCGCCGCTGATATAGCCGAATTCCTGTATGACAACGGGCTTGCCCGTCAGATTCCACAGATACCGCACAAGCGCGTTGAAGAAATACATGAGCCCGCCGACGTTGGCAAAGCAGCCGATGTAGATGTCGATGCCGACATAGTCGCAGAACTTGTGGTACGGCTTGAGCATCAGATGCAGGTCAACCTGCGGCCCGGCGCTGTTGTACCCGACGAGGATATCCTGCTTGACGTCGTACATGGCCTCGGCGTTGATGCCGATGAACCGCGCCGCTTCTTCCTGCGTCAGCGGCAGGGTAAAGTGCGGAATGCCCATTTCGTTCGTGATCTGCACCGCGTCGATGAAAGCGCGCAGGTCGTTGAGCAAAAAGACGGCGATATCCTTTACGCCCTGCTCGTCTTTGCGCGGATCTATCCCCGCCTCAATGTAGTCGCACGGATAGGGCGTTACCGCCATGACCTTGAAGCCCCTGTCCTTGTATCCCTTGCACCGGTCCTTGAAATCCTCGTAGCAGCGGCGGATATTGCCGCTGGGATCGTACGGGAACGGAATATCAATCCGGATCCATTCGATATTACCGCGCCGGAGCTGCTCGTAGTTTTCATTGGGGTGGCAAACGCCGCAGATGAATCCGCCCGCTTTTTTGCGGAACGACTCTGTTTCCGCGTTGGAGGTGGGGCGAAAGTACGACGCCGCAAGGCATTTCGGAAGATACTTGATCCCGTATTTGATCTGATCCAATACATATTTTTCCATGTGTAATTTCTGCCTTTCCGTGATGAACTGTTTTTATTGCGCGGCGCCGGCCGTCTGTTCTTCGTCCAGCATTTCCGCAAGCTCTTTGATCTCCTCGTCGAGATCGTTTTCTTTTGCCTTGGCAATCAGCGCGCGACGCTCATTCAGCGCGATGTACATCTTTTCCCGCTTCTCGCCGACAAGATCGTAGAAGAAATACGGTATAGCCCGTATTACGTTCGGCAGCAGCGATATACCGGCAAAGAGGAAGAAGACTTTCTGATAAACCAGCTTGTTGCCCTGCGACCAGAAAACGCTCTTTATGTTCGGATCGTATCCCGACCAGTGGAACACCTTGATCGTCAGCAGCGCGTTGAGCGGCGCGGTTATCTTGGTAATCAGGCCGGTCAGTATGCCGAACGTGCCGTCCGGCCGTTCGCCCGTCATGTACTCCGTATAGTCGTTGATTTCTCTTTCAAGCTCGCTTTCAAAGACGTTTGCCGGTCCGTTGTTAATGCCGTCAAGCGCATGGAACAGCGCATAAATGCCGATCATGGCCCATCTCTTATCGACAAGCAATACGCCGAATATCGACATCAGAAGCGCCGACACAAGATCCCAGGCGCGCAGCCAGAGAACCGCTTTTTTGTTGTTGTTGTGAAACAGCTTCTGGAATTTCGGGATAAACGCTACGCTCAACGGATCCAGAATCGTGAATGGCAGATACGCGATAAACGAGGGGATTGAACCGCCGAAAATCTCCTGCTGCGTCACAAAATCCCATCTGTAGCCGCCGTCGCTCCACCAGCTGACGGCGAAATTGGCCAGGAAGTTTCTTCTGGCGTACTTATTCTTGAGCACGTAGAACATAGTCTTTGTGATGGGCGCAGGCTTCGGCTGCAGCATGACCCGTTCTTTACAGCCGATCGCCATGGCGACGTTGCCCGCCGTGCCGAGAACGGCGGCGAATGCCGACAAAACGGAAAACACTGTGGCCATGTCTATCGAGATATAGCCTTTGTTGGACAGCTCAAAGACGGGCGGGAAAATGACGTAGATGATTTGTGCGCCGATATTGCCGAGATAAACATTTAAAAGGCCGACCGTGATTCTGTCCTTCGGATTCGGCGACATGAGGGTCACCATATTGTTGCGCGGTATGGAATAGATCGTTGAGAACGTCTCCTGTATAAACAGCATGACAAAGAGAAATATAATCTTCTTCGGATTGTCGCCGGGCGTTTTTCCGAGAAACACCGCGCCGCTGTACAGGATGAACGTGCTGAAGAAATACGGCAGCGGAGAGAACAGCAGGTAAGGTCTTGCCTTCCCCCAGCGGGAACGGGTTCTGTCGTATGCCATGCCCATGAGCGGATTGTTCAGAACGTCGTAAATGCCGATCAGCATCAGGATGAAGGTGACGTACTTCATGTCCAGCCGCAGCACGGTTACATAGTAGACGGTCTTATACGTCTCCAGACCGATCAGGAACTTGCCCGCAAGCTCGCCGATCGCAGGCAGGATCATTTCGCCGGGCTTGAGCACTTTGGTGTGGAACATCCGGATGGCGATATCGCTGTACTGGCCTAACTTTTTTTCACCGATCGACGCGGCGGAATTGTCTTCCGCGCCGAATACTTTTTGAGACAGCGATTTGTTTTTGTTTTGCTCACTCATGGCTGCACCTCAACATGACACGTTGCTTTGAAGTATCCGTCGTCCGAGACGGCGTAGATATCGACTGTGCCGCTCTGCTTTGCCGTGACGGTTCCGTCCTGCGAGACGACGGCAATTTCCTCGTTGTCCGAATACCATTTTACGGTCTTTATCGTTGCTTTCATCGGGCTTACGGTCGCCTTGAGCGTATAGGTGTCTCCGACCGCAAGTTTCAGCTTTCTGTGCGATATATCAATTTCTTCGGCAGGCACCTTGACGTGGATCAGACACTCTGCGGTGTACTGCTTTCCCATGAAGGTGAACGACGCGGTAACTGTACATTGTCCCGTTTTGCGTTTTGCGGTGACGTAGCCCTCGTGGTTGACGGATGCGATTGACTCGTCGGAACTGCTCCACGTCACCATGTCGTCCGTAAGCGCGCAGCACGTCGACTCGGCGCGCAGCACGTCGGTCTGACCGGGCGTCAGAACCAGCTCCTGCGCCGCAATGGAAATCTCCGGCCATGTAAAATTATACCTTGCGTTTTCGTGCACGGTGCATGCAAAATTCTGTGTTTTGTACGCTGCGTATTTCCCGACAAAGGACACGTCCGCGCTGAAATCACAGTCCATGGAATATGTGATCGAAGCGATTTTGTCGGTGAGCCGGTTGATCACGGCGCAAATCGCGATATTCTTATACGTGATCGCGAATCCGTTTTTCAAGTCAAACCAGCCGCCGTTATGCGCCCGGACGAGCTTTTCGATCTGCGCCGCCGTGAACGGCTGAAAGAGCTGCGCAAAGGGCGAGTCGGCCGCCGCCGGATAGACCGTGTCCGGCAAGTGCAGCGTGATGGTGTATTCGTCCCGGTATTTGCGCAGGAAGTCCTCGTCCGATCCGCAGTCCTCGCAGGTCTGCGGCTTTTCATCCGTTTCCCTGCCGCAAGCGGGGCATTTCCAGTAGTCGTACTTCAGCTCGGCTGACGAAACGGCGTCGGACGCAATAGCCGGCATGCGGAGTTTGCCGGAAAAATCCTCGCCGAAATCGGCAGAGCAGTCTTCCCGGATTTCGCCGAGCTTCTCCTCGATGCCGGTTCGGATGTATTCCGCCGTGGTTTGCGCATCGCCGGCGCGGATGGTGTCCTTGTCGATGCTGAAAGCGTCCGAAAAGGTAATTGCGGGTTTCTCTTTTTCCGCCTTTCCGAGGGCAGAAGCGATGTAGCCGATCTGTGCCTCCACACTTTCAGGCAGCGGCGACAGGGATGCTTTGGCAACGTTCGGCTCCATGGTGCCCTCGATCTCCAGAACCGATTTCAGCCCCCAGGACAAACCGACGATAAAGAATACCACGAGTATCGCAATGACGATTTTCGGAAGCTGTTCTTTAAAATTCGTTTTTTTCACGAGCTCTGTTCCTTCCGTGCAATTTGGCTGCTCTTTCTGTTCACGCTCATTGTTCTGCTTGGCCGGCGTCATCGGCTATGCTTTCGATGTGCGCGCGGTGCTTGCGGATTTCCTCCTCAATCGCCCGCGTCTCGGACGTTTCGACGATCGGCTGCGGCAGGTCATCGAGCTGCAGCTCTCCGCGTTTGATCTTTTTGGCGATCTCGACGCGTTCGAGGTCGCCCTCGCCGTATTCAATCGCAACGCCTTTGATCGCCACCAGCAGGTTCAGCGCAAAGACGACGGCAAACATCAGAAAAGTGACCGCGGCACCGAAGGACATCGACCCGTTCAGCGGGGAGGGCGCATGCTGCACGGCAGCGGCGCAAAAACGCAGCGCCGTAATCAGGATCGCCGCGCTGTCCGCCATGCCGAGCGCGCTGACGGCACACAACAGCACAGACATTTTCCGGATGCTGATGAAGCACAGGACCGTCAGAACGAAAACGAGCAGTCCGAGTACGGCGGCGCCGACTTCGGCAAACAAAACGTTTCGCAGTGCGCTGAATACCGCGCCGTTTTGCGGATCAGCCGACATGGAAAGCAGGAACGGCAGCGTCCCGTCCGAGAACATATTGTAAAGTCCGATACCGCCCAGATCGTACGATCTTTCGGTGAACGGCAGAATGAGGCCGAACCGAAGCGGGGGAACCAGCACGGACAGAAGCGGCAGGAGCAAAACGGACAGACGCGCGATCGGCAGTGCGCCGCCGATGAGAGCGCCCTTGAGCTGCCTGATTTTTATGCTGACCTTGGCCGAGGACAGCTCGGCCATCTTTGCCTCCCGATAAAAGGTTTCCTCAAAGTTGTAGAATCGCATATTGACGCCGCAATGCGGACAATTCTGCCCCCAGTCGAACAGACCCAGCTTCCGGTTGCATTTCGGACAGACCGCCAATTCCAAACACCTCGCTTTGTAGAACTGACTGTTTCTTCTATTTTACATAATTTCTATTCACTTTACAACCCTTTTTTGGCAATAAAAGAAGACAATCAGTGTTTTCTTGCTGCGCTGTTTCGCTGCAATGCCGACGGATCGGTATTGCAAAACCAGACAGGCTGTGCTATAGTTACTGGAGGAAACACGGGTTTATGCCGACAGACAACGGGAGGAATTCATATGGTAAACGTAGCAATGATCAGCGGATGGCATGTCCATGCGAAAGGGTACGCGCGGGAAATCAACGACAACGGGAACGCCCGCGTCTGCGCCGTGTGGGACGAAGATGAAAAACGCGGCAGAGAATGGGCCGAGGAGCTCGGATGCGCCTTTATCAAGCGCTATGACGATGTGCTCAAGAACCCCGAAATCGACGCGGTGGCCATCGTGTCGCCCACGAATAAGCACGCGCAGCTTCTGCTCAAGGCGGCAAAGGCGGGCAAGCATATCTTTACGGAAAAGGTGCTGACGCTCGACAACGAGGACGCGCAAAAGGTGGCAAAGGCGGTCAAGAAGAGCGGTATTCATTTTACGATCTCTTTCCCGCACAAATGCAGCGACGCGCTCAATTTTGTCAAACGCCTTGCAGACGAGGGAAAGCTCGGCAGGATAACGTACGCGCGTCTTCGTAACTGTCACTCCGGCAGCATCGACAACTGGCTTCCGCCGCATTTTTACGACGCGAAGCAGTGCGGCGGCGGGGCGATGATGGATCTGGGCGCGCATCCGATGTATCTGCTCAACTGGTTTCTCGGGCGGCCTTTGCGTGTGCAGTCGGCGTTTACCAATATCACGGATCGGCCTGTTGAGGACAACGCGGTCAGCGTCATCGAGTTTGAAAACGGTGCCATCGGCGTATCGGAGACCGGCTTCGTTTCACGCTGCGACAGATATGAATTTGACATCAGCGGTACCGAGGGCGCGGCAAGAGTGACGGACAGCACGGTCGAATACTGCAATCTGTCCGACACAGACAGAAAATGGATCACGCCCGATGTGCCGAAGCTCTATATCCCGTCGCCGGTGAACAGCTGGATAGACAGCATTGAGAACAACCGCGAGGACAGCGACTATTTCGGGATCGACGCCGCCGTCGAGCTGACAAAAATGATGACGGCCGCCTATGCGTCGAGCACAGGTGGCGTCAGAGCGGACGTATAAATCCGGGCAGAACATGCTCTGTCTGACCGGGACTCAGTATGTGATCGTGTAATTGTAACCATCCAGAGGCGTATCGGTCAAAAAATCCATGCCCGTGAGCAGCAGCGCATGATCCCTGACCTGCGCGAGAAAACCGAGTCCGCCGTCGCCGGCATACAGCACGGACGGCAAATTCAGATATACCAGATGCGCACCCGCTCTTGCAAACGTATTTGCGCCGATCTCGTGGCAGTGACCGCTGACATAGAGGATCGGCGCTTTTGCGTTGGCCGCGGCGTCGGACAGGATTTGCGCCATCCTTTCGGCGCCGTCTCCGAGATCCTCAAGCGGTTTGTGGCAGATGACGAACACGGGCTGTCCCTCGATGACCGCAGCTTTCAGCTCTTTTTCCAGCCAGTCAAACTGCGCATCCGAGTGATAAGGATTCTTGAAGTCACAGTCCTCTACGCCGGTCACGATAAACGAAAACCCGTTGACCCGCTTCGTGTAGTACACCCGATCGGTTTTGACGCCGTTCCGCCGGCAGAACGCTTTGAACGATTGCGGTAAACAGTGTTGCAAGCATTTTCCGCACCTCTTGTGTTATCGGATGATCGGGAACATATAATCGTACGCCGGCATCCAGACGCGGCGGATAAAATTCCTGGCGCGCAGAAGCACTTTGTCGTCGTAGACTTCCAGCACATACCCGTAACCGCAGGACGGCAGACCGTCGTGGTTCCAGAACATATAGCACGGCAGGTTGATCGAATAAAACGAATCGACCTGCTCAAACGTGGCGTGTTTCGTGAATCTGCCGCTGAGTCCCATGTGGGAATGACCGCTGATCAGCAGCACATTTTTATACCTGCGCAAAACCGCTCTGACCTCGTCGTTGCCCTCGTGAATCCCGCCCTCGTCGGGCGGCAGATCCTGATTCTTGCCGGCGGACGCGGTGAAGGGGAGTCCGTGCGTCTGCTGCAGCGCCTGATGATTGATGACGAACGCGGGCTTGCCGTCCGCGGTCGCCTTTTTCAGTTCCCCGTCGAGCCACGCGATCTGCTGCGCGCCGATCTTTCCGTCGCAGGAGCAGTCCTCACTGCCTATGCAGATAAACGAGTACCCTTTGACAACGCGCGTGAACCAGACCTTTTCTTCCGGAACGCCCGTCAGCTTTTCGATAAAGTGCAGAAACAGCCCGACGGCGTAGTCGTAATTGTCGCCGCCCTCAAGCGTCGTCGTCCATGTGTCGTGATTGCCGAGCGCGAGCACGATCTCCTTTGCCGGTGTATGGCCGTTTGTCTTTTTGACGACCGTCGCCCACTCTGACAGTTCTCCGTGGTCGGTCAGATCGCCCGCAGACGCCAGAACGTCGAGCGGAACGGATGCGTTTTCCAGGTCGTACAGCCCGTCGAACAGTCGGCGGTTTCTGTACGGCTCGTCGCGCATATGCACGTCCGCGACAAGCGCGCCGAAAAGACGCGCCTTTGACGGATGCAGCGGACGGATCGCGCTGTCAAAGTCTTTCAAAACGGGATATGTCAGAATCGAGACGGCCTTCGCAAGCGGTTCCGCTTTTTTGCGGAATTCAAAATACGGATTGTCCATGGTCAAGCCTCCGTGATGTACTGACAAAACGCGTCGAACAGGCGCGTCGTTCTGTTGCCGCCGTCATGCGGCGCGCAGCCGTGCCACGCAAAGGAAGCGCCGTTTTTAAAGATCACGCCCTGTCCCATCGCGCCGGTCTTGTAGTATGCGCCGGTGCTGCCGTGTTCATCGAGCGCATAACGGTTTTCGACCGCAAGGCGCGTCCATTCTTCCGACAGGATGCGCTTTCCGTCGTACATGCCGCCGTTCGCGTAGACGTAAGGGAGCTTTGCCATATCGTCGGCACGCGAGAAGAATCCGCCGCCGCCGATCATGTAACCCCCGGGGCATACGGCCGTCGCCCACTGTCTGAAGCCGAGCGGCTTGAGCAGGTTTTCAAACATGAAATCCTGACATTTTTCTCCCGACGCAGCCGATATGATCCGCGATAAAAGATAGTACGCCGCGTCGGAATAGCGGTAATATTCGCCGGGCTTGTATTTCAGTTCCAGCGAAAAAACATACCCCAAAAAATCATCGCCGATTTTCTCAATATCTCTGTCCTCGTCCACGCCGTAGGGAACGACGTCTATGCCCATGCGGTGGCGCATGGCGTCGTGAACCGTTACGCGGCTCCACTTCGGGTCGATTCCGGAGGGCAGCTCATCCTTCGTGAAGAACGACGTCACGGGCGCATGCACGTCGAGCACCCCTCTGTCGGAAAGGATGCCGACGCAGCTGTCGATAAAGAGCTTTGTCGTCGAGTGACCGTTGTTGGCGTTGTTGCTGCTGGGGTAATGCCAATAATAAATCGTGTCGTTTTCGATCAGCGCCGCGTCGTACATCGGCGCCGATTCACATTCGCGCATGACCGCGTCATAGAGGAAGGGGATTTCTTCCAGTTTCTTCTCTGTCAGCATGTTGTCACCTCTCACATTCTTTCGCCGGGATAATCTGAGATGTAATCGGCAGCACGCACCATATAGGTTCTGACGTGCCACGGGTCGGCCTCGTCGATGTCGACCACTCTGCCGCCGCGCAGGTCGTCGTCGCAGTAGTTGTCGTAGCTCAGTCCCGCGTCATACGCCAGCGTCACGCCGAGATATTCGGCCTGCCAGTCGTTGATATGGTCGTGACCGCTGATGACCGTGCGCACGTCGCCGCGCTCGACCAGCGCGCCGAACAGCCCGGAATTATAGTTGCCCGTGCCCACGGATTCGCGCATATTGCCGCGATACAGCGTCTGTGCGGGATTCTTATAGGGAATCGTATATTCCGGCATGGGCTGGTGCATGACCATCAGCCCCGGCACCTTCGCGCCCTGTTCTTTTTCGAGCTCGACCGACCGATTCCAGTACCAGAGCATCTGATTGAAATGCGGCATATCGTACCCCGGCGAATGCACGCCGCCCGTCAGCGGCTCCGGAAAGCTGTAAAACCACGGGTCTTCCTTCAGACCGTGCTTCTTCACAAAATCCATAAATCCGCTGTGGCTGTCGAGCGCCCAGACGGCATAGACGATCTTTTCCCCCGCGCTGTCCAGAACGGGCAGCATATAGTTGCCGGTGCCGTCGACCTCGTCCGGCCCTGCTTCGGAGAGACAGTGCGGAAACGATTCGTAGATCTTTTGCTGATCTGCGTTCGCAAAGCCTCTTTCGCGGTCATGATTGCCGAAGACGTGCGCCCACGGAATGCCGAGCGCTTCGACAGGGTCTGTCTGCATGTGCAGCGCTTCCCTCAGTGTATCGGCGTTTTCGGCCGCGCTCTGCCACACCTGATCGCCGAGGTATAGCACAAGATCCGGCCGGATCGCGCGGACGATCGCGTCAATATCGCGCGTGATTCTTCGGTCGCCGTTTGCGAGCACATGCGTATCGGACAGCGCGAAGATCCTGAATTTTCCGTCTTTAAACTTGAGTTGAATATCCTTTTTCATATCCGTCGCCTCATTCGTCCTTCCATAGCGTCTCGTCAAAGAAATACAGCGCCTTTCGGTCGCGGCAGGGGTCCATGCCGACGAATTTGTAGCCGAACGCCGCGTCGCAGTTGCCCAGAAGACGCATCTCGTCGATCTCGGCTTTTCCCTCGGCCGCATGCGCGCTTTCGATCCCGACGTGGTAGTTGGCGTCCTTCGGGACAGTGAAAGCGAGCGTGATTCCCGCCCATTCCGTATTGTCAAAATCGAGGGACGCCGCAAGCTCTCCGCTGTCCGCATCGCGCACAAAGAGGCGGCATTGCACGCCGCTCGTGCGCACGTTTGCCCACAGCGCGCACGGTTCGCCGGCGCAGATAAACACGCCCTGATACAGCGAGGCGGTGCCTTCTTCGAGATGGCACAGATACCCGCAGCAGCCGTTTTCCGTGTCGGCATTTCTGCATACGCCGACAGACTCTTCGTGCCTGTTTTTGCCGAACACCCAGAACACTCTGCCGTCGCCGAAATTGCCGTTGTGCATTTCGCGGCTCGAACGGAAACCGGTCATGTCGCTGACCTGTGTCTCAAAGAAGTTCGGTTCGATGGCGTCGATGCGGTTGTTCTCAAACCGGACGTGCGTCACGGGCGGACAGCCCGCTTTCGTCGTGTAGGGATTGTAAAGCCAGTTGCCCATGGTCTGGAAATGGTTGTCGTGAACAGATACGTTTCTGACCTCGACCTTTTCAAGGTCGGGGCAATCGATCCCCCAAAGGATCATGCCGAACGCCTTGCAGTGGTCGGACCTGAGGTCGTTGTGGTCGATCTCGATGTTTTCCGACGCCTGCGGTGCATCGGAGCTCCACCAGCCGCCGCCCCGCGGATCGCGGTAAGATGAAAAAATATAGACCGAGTCGTCGCCCGTAAACATGCGGCAGCCGTGGACGCGCATGTTGCGGCAGTTCATCATGCAGATGCCGTCGCCGTTGCCGTGGCTCCAGTTGTGGATCACGACGTCCTTGATCAGCCCGTTCTCGCACGTGAAAGGCATCATGGCATACGAATGGTAATCGGTGATCTCCACGCCGGAAATCTCGAAATTGCGGACACGGTAAAACCCGATCGGGCAGATCTTCAACAGCTTTTCCGGCTCGGCGTCGTCCATCATGCGGATTGTTCCGCGGCCGGTGATCCGCACGTCGTGCACGCCTTCGCCCGCAAACAGGAGCGGATAGTTATAGTACCAAAGGTGGCTCCACTTGATGTCGGGGTATTTGTTGTGCCCGTAATCGGGACGGTACGGGACGAGCCTGTTGCCCTGCGGCTTTACATAGCCGTCGGGGTCCGGATTCTGGCAAAGAACGGCGCCGTCGCCGAAGTGCAGCGTGACGCCGCTGCGCAGGACCAGCCCGCCGGTAAGGAACGTCCTGCCTGCGGGAAGCTCGACCACGCCGCCGCCTGCCGCCGCTGCCTTGTCGATCGCGCTTTGAATGGCGGCTCTGTCGTCGGTTTTTCCGTCGCCGGCAGCGCCCTCGTCGGTGACGACCGCTTTGAACCGCTTGTGCAGCGTCTGCATCGGCGTGCCGTCGTCGTGCAGCAGCTCCAGGCTTTCAAGCCCCAGCGTATCCACAACGTCCTGCCAGCGGTTCACCATGTCGAACCGGTTCTCGTCGATGTAGTTGACGGGTAGAAAGCCCGCCTTGATATAAGTTGCCAGCGCCGGGAGCCGCGCGTCGCCCGTCAGGAGGAAAATCTTCTCTTTCCCCATTTCAATGAGTTTGCCGAGAGAGCAGTCCGCGATAAAGCGTCCGAGACCGCGTCCGCGGTATTCATGCCGGACAGCGACCATGTGGATATAGCCCATGCCCGTCGACCACATGTCCGGCACGACCGTGAACGTCGCGATCTTTTTTTTCGTGGAATCATCGACGATAAAATACGTGTCCCGGAAAGGGTCGGGGCCGTCGAGCTCCATAAGCTCGCATCGGAATTTTTCAACTCCGCATTCGGGCGGAATCAGTCCGTCGCGGCAGATATACAGCCAGTCGTCGATTTCCGCCTCGCTGCGGAACCGAACGACCGAAAAGCCGTCCGGAACGCGAAGCCCCCTCGAACGCGGGGCAAAGTTGTACATTTTCAGGCAGCTCATTGTTTCGCTTCTTTCTATTTGGGTTATCATTATCCATTAACGTAATTCTTATTTTATCATAAGATCCGCGCAATTTCAATTCATACAGACACTGTTTTTTTTGCACCGGAATATTGATATAACCGGAATTGTATGGTATTCTATCAGCGGAATCCTTACACAACAGAATGCGCAGGGAGGAGCAGATATGGCATACATCAGAGACAGAAGCGAAGAACTGACGAGCTTTCAGCAGTCGGCGCCCTACTCCGGCAAGGACGACATCAACACCGACGTTGTGATGGTTTACGGCATCAACGACTCGACGTGCGACAGAATCGCCGAATTCAAAAAGCACGGCTATGTGATTCACGTCATGGTCGGCATCGCGTGGGGCGGGTATACTGACTATCTTTACGGTAAATGGGACGGCAAGGATCACTGGGATGAGGCGCAGGAGGACAGATACGGAAACAAAATCCTCCACGGAAAAGACACGCCGTACATGGTGCCGACGGTCTCCTTTGCCGACTATATCACCGAGCGGCTGAAAGCGGCTGTCGATTTCGGCGCCGAGGCGATCCACGTCGAGGAGCCTGAATTCTGGGACAGGGGCGGCTACTCCGAGGCGTTCAAAAGAGAGTATAAACTCTATTACAGAGAGGACTGGCGCGCACCGCATGAGAGCGAGGACGCGAGATACCGCGCGGCAAAGCTCAAATCCTATCTCTACCGCCGAACGATCGACAGGGTCAGTTCCGCGCTGAAAGAATACGCGCTGACAAAATACGGACGTGTTCTGCGCTTCTATGTGCCGACGCACAGCCTGCTGAACTATACGCAGTGGAAGATCGTCAGCCCCGAAGGGCTGCTGTCGGACTGCCCGGCTGTCGACGGATACATCGCCCAGATCTGGACGGGCACGTCACGCGAGCCGACGCCCTTCGACGGCGTGATCAAGGAGCGCACGTTCGAGACGGCTTACCTCGAGTACGGCATCATGCAGGAGCTGATCAAAGGAACCGGCAGAAAGATGTGGTTCCTGCACGATCCGATTGAAGATAACGATATTTTCACATGGGAGAACTATCAATACAACTACCTCAAGACGGTTGTGGCGTCTCTGCTGCATCCCAAGGTAAATACCTATGAGGTTTGCCCGTGGCCGTACAGAGTCTTCTACCGCAAATATCCCACCAGCTCGCCAGACGCGACAACGATCCCCGCCGATTACGCGACGCTGCTGTGTTCCGTTTTTCAGACGCTCGGCGATATGCCGCTCGCGCAGGCGGACGGCGGCGTCAGAACCGGCGTGCTTTTGAGCGACTCCGCGCTGTTCCAGCGGGACTACTCCGACAGCGTCATCAAGCCGCCGGACGCGCCGGATGTGGACGCGACGGTGATCTCCGACTCGAACGATCTCAAAACGGCCTTCAATGAGCGGATCTTCAACGGAGGGGAAGACGAGCGTCTACTTCGCGAATACATCCGCAGCAGCACATTCCCGTCTTTCTACGGCCTGTGCCTGCCGATTCTGAAATACGGCATGCCGGTCAGACCCGTCTCTCTGGACAACATCCGGCGCTACACGGGGTACCTCGACGACTATGACGTGCTGCTTCTGAGCTATGAATTCATGAAGCCGGAATACCCCGACATCAACAACGCGCTCGCATCCTGGGTCAGGAGCGGCGGAAAGCTGATCTATGTCGGCGACGGCAGCGATCCGTATCACGCAATCCGAAGCTGGTGGAATGACTCAAAGAACAGATATCCCACGCCCGCGGAGCACCTGTTCGAGATGCTTGGCATTCAAGAACCGAAGGATAAGGAGGTCTATGCCGTCGGAAACGGATGGGCAGCCGTGTGGTATATCAACCCCGCCAAAATCACCTATTCCGAAGAAAGGGCAGGGGAGATGCGCGAGTTGTTCACGCGTGTGATCGGCGCAGACGGCGCAGAGTGGCACTGCGGCAACTCGATCACCGTAAAGCGCGGACCGTACATTTCGGCTGCCGTCATGGACGAGAGCGTGTCCGACGATCCGCTGACACTGCGCGGACTTTTCGCCGACATGTTCGACATCCGATACGGCATCGTGACCGAAAAAACGATTGCGCCCGACGAAAACGCGCTTCTGTTTGATCTTGAAACGATCGAGGGGGAGGCGCTGCGCGTGATCGGCACGTCGGCAAGAGTCCTGTCGCTCTGCGCATCGGAGGACTCGGTTTCCCTGACCGTAAAGGGCACGGACGACGTGCGCACATTTACCCGCCTGCGTGTGCCCTTCGCGGTCACATCCGCCGAAGGCCAAGGGGAAAACGGCGAGGTCGTCAAGGTCGGCGCGGAATACGATCCGCTCAGCCGCACCGTTCTGCTGTCCTACGACGGCACGGCGCAGGAGATGGAGATCACGCTGCATCGCTGACTGAAACAACCACCCGAAATACACGTAAGAAAAGAGGAGCGTTTATGACGGAAAAGCTCAGCAAAAGAAACTGGTTCCTGATTACCCTGTTCTGCTTTATGGGCGGCATTGCGTGGAATACGGAGAACATGTACTTCAACACGTTTTTGTACAACTCCGTTTACGGCGACGCCTCGCAGGCGGCCATGGCGGGCGCGATGGCGCCGACCACGGCTGTGAGCCGCATGGTGGCGCTGTCGGCTGTTGCCGCGGTGCTCACCACATTCATTATGGGCAACCTGAGCGACAAGCTGAAAAACCGCCGGCTGTTTATCTCCGTGGGCTATATGCTCTGGGGCGTCGTGACGGCCATGTTCGGCTTTATCAGCAAAGAGGCCACCGCAAAGCTGCTGCACCTGAGCGGCGAGGCGGCGATTCTCACCGCCACCGTGTGGGTGGTGATTCTGATGGACATTGTGATGACCTTCATGGGCTCCACCAGCAACGACGCGGCATTTCAGGCGTGGGTGACGGATATAACCCATCCGAAGCAGCGCGCGCTGGTCGAAACGCTGCTGAGCGTTGTGGGTACGGTTTCTGCCGTTGCCGTGACCGGTGTGGGCACCTTCGCCCAGGCGGGCAAGCTCTCGTACCGCGCCTTTTTTGCCGGCCTCGGTATTGTTGTAACGATCTGCGGCCTGGCCGGTCTGTTCCTGCTCAAGGACCCGCCCCGTACCGTGCCGAAAAACGAAACGAAGACCGACTATCTTTCGAGCCTCGTTTACGGATTCCGTCCGAGCGTGATCAAAAACAATCCCCGGCTGTATCTCGCGCTTTCGGCTTTAGGTCTTTCCATCGTGTCGTTTCAGGTGTTCTTCCCTTATCTGCTGGTGTATCTGCAATACGTGGTGATACCCGACAACGGCGGCGCGCAGAATCTGCTTCGGCCCGGCGTGATCGTCACGGCGGTGATTGTGATCGCCCTGATTATTGTCTCTGTGGTACTCATGCTCAAATACTCGGGCGAGCACAAGGCGCTCTTCCTTGCGCCGAGCGCCGTCCTGGTGACGGCGGGTCTGTTCCTGCTTTCCACGTCCAGCGGCATCTATGTCATTCTGATCGGCGTGCTGCCCGTCGTGATCGGCAACGCCATCATCAATATCCTGCTGGGCGCCGCGATCAAGGACTTTATCCCCGCGGGCAAGGCGGGTATGTTCCAGGGCATCCGCATGATCTTTGTGGTGCTCATTCCCATGGTGGTGGGGCCTGTGCTGGGTGATCTTGCCTGCCGCAACGCCGCCGCGACCTACCCGAATGAATTCGGCGTGGAGACCATTGTTCCCGCAAAGGATATGTTCCTTGTGGCGGCTGTCGTGTGCGCGCTGGTACTGATTCCGATGTTCTTCCTGCTTAAAAAAGGCGTGGATACGGCGCCTGAACAGACCGAGGCGGAAAGCGCATGAAACAGTGGAGCTTCTATACCGCCAAAGAGATTCGTCCGCAAGGATGGCTGCTGCGGCAATTAGAAATTCAGGCAAGGGGACTTAGCGGCCATCTGCACAAAGTCTGGCCGGACATCCGCGACAGTGCGTGGATCGGCGGTAAGCGCGAGGGCTGGGAACGCGTGCCGTACTGGCTGGACGGCTTTATCCCGCTTGCCTTTCTGCTGCGGGACAAAGAGATGATCGCTGTGGTCAAAAAAAATGTGGACGCGATCCTTGCCGCGCAGCAGCCGGACGGCTGGATCTGCCCATGCCCGGAAAATAAACGATCGCGATACGACACCTGGGCGGTGCAGCTTATCTCCAAAACCCTGACCGTATATTACGAGTGTTCGGGAGATTCGCGCATTCCGCAGGTGTTGTACCGCGTGCTGAAAAACTATTATGATCTGCTCTCCGGCGGGAAGATCCGCCTGTTCCGGTGGGCGCAATCGCGCTGGTTTGAGACCTTTATTGCTCTTGATTTTCTGTATGATACCTACGGCGAGGACTGGATCAAAGACCTCGCCCGCATCCTGAAACAGCAGGGGTATGACTACCGCCGGGCAGTGGAAGCGTGGAAGAAACCAAGGCACGTCTGGCTGCGCAAGACGCACATCGTAAATATCGCCATGATGCTCAAAAGCGAGGCGGTGTCCTGCGGCCTGCTCGCAGAACCCTATACCGACCTTGCCGAGACGCTGCGCACGGTTCTCGACCGATACAACGGCACCGCCTTCGAGGGCTTTACCGGCGACGAAGTGCTTTCGGGGATCGATCCCACCCGCGGCACCGAGCTTTGCGCCGTGGTGGAGCAGATGTATTCTTACGAGCGCCTGTTCGCCTGTACAGGAGATCGCAAATGGGCAGAGCGGCTGGAAGTCCTTGCCTTCAACGCGCTGCCCGCCACGCTGAGCGAGGATATGTGGACGCACCAGTATGTGCAGATGGTGAACCAGATCGCCTGCAAAAGGACCATGCTCATGGCGCCGTTCAGCACCAACGGCCCGCGGGCGCATCTGTTCGGGCTCGAACCGAACTTCGGCTGCTGTACGGCCAATTTCAGTCAGGGCTGGCCGAAGTTTGCCCTGTCCGCTTTTATGCATCGGGACGATACAATCCTGAACGCGGTGATGCTGCCGTGCGAGCTGCGGGACAACGGCATTTTGATCCGGCTGGAAACGGACTACCCCTTCCGCAATACGACACGTTATACGGTGGACGCCGACCGCGCCTTTACGCTGGAAGTGCGCATCCCGTCCTTTGCCGAAAACCTGAAAATTGACGGTGTGCCCGCCCCTGCGGAAAACGCAAGGTTCGCCATCGCGCCCGGGCACACGGAAATCTCGATCTCTTTCGACGTATCGCCTGCGTTCGCTGCGCGGCCGAACGGATTGTCCGCGGTGCGCATGGGGTCGCTGCTGTTCTCCGTGCCGGTCGAATACGATAAAAAGATGTATGAATACGTCAGAAGAGGCGTGGAACGCAAATACCCTTACTGCGATTATGAATTCTTGCCCAAAACACCGTGGAATTATGCGTTCGCCGCTCCCGCGCTCACCGTCGAACGCAGCGGATCTGGGGAGATTCCCTTCTCTCAGGCGTCCCCGCCCGTGACAGTCACGGCGCAGATGCAGCGCATCCCATGGGGGCTGAAATTTCCGTATCGTTCGGTTTGCAGAAAAACGCCGAAATCCGGAGCGCCCGTCGGCCCTGAGCAAACGGTGACGCTGATCCCGTACGGCTGCGCAAAGCTGCGCATGACGGAAATGCCGCAGCTTTACAGATAGTGCCCGCATGTGCGCCGACCGACGACGGCAGTCCTATACGGCGTGATTCGGCAGATATGCGCCCATGGCGATCAGACGGCTCTGTATCTGTCTGACGTCCGCTTGATGCACGTTTGCGTTCTCCGTGTCGCATGCGACCGCTGCAGCAATGCCGGCGGCCTGTCCCGTGATGAAGCATCCCGGCATCACACGCAGGGACGACTGCATATACCGGTCTGCGCCGATGCAGCGTCCCGCGGTCAAAAGGTTTTCGATGTCCCGGACGGCCAGTGCGCGGTAAGAAATGCCGTAGCTCTCACCCGCCTGACAGCGCAGGGACGTGTGATCTTTGTGGTATGTCTCATACCCGGCTTTATCATTGGTAGAGGAATGTATGTCGACCGGATAGCAGTATCTGCCGATCTCATCGTCAAACACCGCACGGCGTATAAAATCATCCAGAACCATACTGTAGTCGCAGACAATACGCCGGCTTTCACGTATGCCGAGATACGGTGCGGAGTAAATCAATTCGGCGTTTTCAAACCCTTCAAGATATGTCCGGTAGTACGCTCTGTATTCCAGAAGCTGCTTTCGCCCCTCGATGATTCCGCCGGTGAGGGAGGCGGACTCTCTTGCGTCCGCGTCGTAGATGTGCCCAGCGTTAGAGCCGCCGATGCCGTTCGGTATTTCGCCGCCGTCATCATCTTTTGATCCTTCCGCAATCGGCCACATGCCCGGCAGATGCCGGTCTTCATTTGTAAATATGCCGTCCGCAAACGCCTGATCGAGCATTCGTCTGTCCGGCTTCTGCACACGGCTCCAATCAATGCCCGACCAGATGCCGCAGAGCGTGGCGGCCATTGTGCGTGCGTTTTCGTCTCCGTACTCGTATGACGCGCCGGCATAATACGCCAGGTCGCCGTCGCCGGTACAGTCAATGAAAACCTTCGCTTTTACCGCGAACAAAGACCCCTTTGCGGCACAGACTGCATATCGGACACGTCCGTTTTCCGTGAGCGCGTCGATCACATTTGTGTGAAACAGGTATTGTACGCCGGCGTCCGTCACCATGTCGTCGTAAATGCGCTTGAGTGTCTCCACAGGAATGGCGTGCGGACAGTATTTTCTGAACGCGGGGAAAGCCTGCGCGCAGATCCGGTCATAGACTTCCCGGCCGATCCCTCCGGCCAGGAAATGCTCGCCGTCTCCGAACATCATGAACGCGGGAACGAGCATGGTCACAGCCGCACCGCCGAACGCAGAGAACGATTCCGCGAGGAATACGCGTTTCCCTTGCTTTGCGCAGCTCACCGCCGCGGCGATCCCGGCAGGGCCGCCTCCGGCCACAAACACGTCCACATTGTACCGGACTTCTATCTTTTTCGTGTAAGTCAGATCCATCGTATCCACCACCCGATTCCATCCGAACGGGTATTCCAGCGAAGTGTGAATCCCGCCCGCATATTTACCTGTAAATTATAGCACACGCATTCCGATCCCGCAACTGTGCGCAAATAGTTTAGATTTCTTTTCCGAAGCAGACGCCTGTCTGTCATGCCGTATGACGCGGCAGCCTCCTTGCGGTGACGCATGCGCATTTCCGCCCGAAATCTATTGCGCTTCATACCCGATTGTGGTAATATAATTGGGGCAGACAAAGCACCGCCGTCAAAACGATCATGATCGGAGAGGGCGTGCAGCACATCGGCTCGCATGCTTTCCAGGAGTGCCGAAACCTTGCTTCTCTGACGATCGGAAACGATGTGGAGAGCATCGGGGAATATGCCTTTGCCGACTGCACGAGCCTTGCCGCCGTGACGATCCCGGCCGGCGTGACAAGCATCGCAGAGGGCGTATTCTACGGCTGCACGAGCCTTGCCGAAGTGGAGTACCGCGGAAGTGAACAGAATCGGCAAAAGATTACGATTGACGGCCGAAACGATCTGCTCACACAGGCGGAATGGCAGTATGCCGATCCCGATATCCGGATCATCCGCGGCAACCCTGACGACAGACACAAGGAATACGCTTACCGCACCACGGTGACCTTTACCGCCGAAGTGTCCGACGGCGCCGACGTGCAGTGGTATGTGGACGGACAGCCGGCCGGCAATGATGTGAAGCTGACCGTCAAGAACGCAAAGAAAAGCTATACCGTGACCGTCGTCGTCACGCCATCCAACGGCATGCAGATCACCGATGAGGAACACGTTTCGATCAAGACAGATTTCTGGAGCAAAATTGTCTGGTTCTTTACGCATATTCTGTTCCCTGCCAGATTCACGGTCGAGCAGTAACCCAACGATCACATAACCAATACGGATCCGGCGCAGGTACGGCATTACTCTTGTCTGTCTGCGCCGGACACTCTTTTGGATGTTGACAGTTTTGTAAGATGCGTATATTTCGGAGAGGTAAAAACGATGATTCATAAACATGAACTGCACACGGATGTTCTGGTGCTCGGCAGCGGACCGGCCGGTTTTGCCGCGGCGTATGACGCGGCGAAAAACGGCGCCGATGTCATTCTGGTTGAGCAATGCGGCGACGTCGGCGGGATCTCGACTTCGGGGCTGATGAGCCACTGGACGGGAAACTGCGGCAGCCCGTTGTTTTATGAGATACTGCGTCGCAGCGCGCAGAAAAACGAAGGCGTTTTTGCAAACGAGATCACCGAACTGATCGATCCTGAAAAGCTGAAAACGCTGTATCTTGAGATGCTTGACGAGGTCGGCTGCCGCCTGTTGCTGTATACGTTTGCCATGGACGCCGTCTGTGACGGGGACAAAGTCTGCGGCGCGACGGTCGTCAATAAAACCGGACTGTACGATATTGAGGCCGCTGTCACGATTGATGCGACCGGCGACGGCGATATTGCCGCGAAAGCGGGCGCCGCGTTTGTCCTCGGCCGAGAAAGCGATCATCAGATGCAGCCCGCGACGCTGATGTTCAAAGTGGGCGGCGTGGATACCGACCGCGCGGTGTTCCTCGGGTCTTTCGAGTCCACCTATGAAACGCCGCAGGGCGAGCTGCAGGCGCTGGCAAAGCAGCATCTCCCGCATCCCGCCGGACATATTCTGACGTATCGGAGCACATTGCCGGGCGTCGTGACCTGCAATATGACGAACGCGACCGGGATCGACGGCACGAGCGCGGACGATCTGACGAAAGCGACGCTGACCTGCCGCAGGCAGATGGAGGATATTGTTCGGTACCTTAGGAAGTTCGTTCCCGGCTACGAGAACTGCTTCCTTCTCAGCTCGGCGTCTCTTATCGGCATCCGCGAAACCAGACACTTCAAAGGCAAATATACGCTCACCGAGCAGGACATTCTGGATGCGCGTGTGTTTGAGGATTATGTAGTCAAAGACGCCTTTTTCAACTTTGACGTGCACAACATCACGGGCGCGGGACTTGATGAAACCGGTGTGCAGAAATACTTTCCGCAGGAAAACGGCTATACGATCCCGTACCGCTGTCTGCTGCCGGAGGCGAAAGAGAACCTGCTGCTTTGCGGCCGGAACATTTCCGGCACGCATATTGCGCATTCCAATTTCCGCGTGATGCCGATCTGCGTCGGAATCGGCGAAGCCGCAGGCACGGCAGCAGCTGTCGCTGTATCGCGCGAATGCAGCCTGAGCGACGTTCCCGCAGCGGAAATACGCAGGCGCATCGGGATTTGACCAAACGGAAAACCGAACACAGAAAACCCTTCAAAGCGCACGTGATCTAACTTGCGCTCCGAAGGGCTCTTTTTTTATTTCGCACGACATGCAGCGCCGTTTTGTTGTGACGCTCAGGGCGTGATCTTATCCTTCACAAATCCGTCCACCGTTGTCCAGTACAGCCGCGGATCTTTATACACCGCACGCGCGTGGTCGGCGCCCTCAATGGCCTGCCTGGCCTTAGCCGCAGCGCAGGCGTCGTAAAGCCTGTCCATCATAGCGAACGGAACAAAATTATCTGCGGTGCCGTGCAGAAACACCGTCGGCGTTACAGAGCGGCGGACGGCGTCGATCGGTCTGTTTTTGCGTATATCAAAGTTCCGGTGCAGAATGGACGCGGCGTTCACGGCATAGAGAAGCGGGAACGGCGGGAGCTTCGTGTAGTACTTGATCACGTTCGCGTACTGCTCCCAGCAGCTTGTAAAGCCGCAGTCCGCGACCGCCGCTTTCACTTGCGGCGGCAGCGCTTCACCGGTGGAGAGCATAACGGCCACCGCACCCATGGAATAGCCGTGCAGAACAATCTCGGATTGCGGATCTTTATCAACGATATAGTCGATCCACGCCATGCAGATATCCTTGTCGTGATACCCCATAGTGCAGTATACCGTTTCGTCGTTGCCCCAGCCGCGCATAGATGGGCAGATGCAGTTGTAGCCGAGATTGTGGTAATGCTCGGCGTATACGCCGGTGGATTCCGGCGTGGCGTTATAGCCGTGGCAGAGCACCGCCCATTTGTGCGACGGGTGTTCGGCCGGGATGATATAGGCGTGTATCCGGCCGGTGACGTCGGTGCAGATGACCTGATCGTCTCCTTTGTGCTTCGCCATCCAGTCCGGATCGCGCCGATAGGTCTCTTCACAGTCGGGCGCATCCTCAGGTGCACCGATCCGGTCAAGCCGCTTGATGAAAAAGCCGTTCACCTTTGTGTTCAGCGCGCACTCATATACCAGCTCGCCCGCGCCCAGAACCGCTGCAGCAGAAGCGACGCCGGCTTTGATGACTTTTTTTAATGATAACATCAAATCATCTCCTTCATAACTGACAGCACAGATCCGTCGTTGCAACGGGCTTCCGGCCGCCGAACAATATACCGCGCCGTTATTTCCCAATGCTGCCTAAGAATACGAAAGCTCTGAAGAAAAAGATCCGGAACCAGTCAATGATCGTCGTAAAGAAATTCTTGATTGTTTGTAAACCGTTTGCCGAACCGCTCTCAAGGTCTTTTTTAACGGCGGCAATGACTCTTTCGGCGATCTGAGAATAACCGTGCGGCGTGGGATGCGCGATAAGCGCGTATTCGATGGGATCGCTGATGGAAAGAATGTGGCCTATGGACATCTGCGTGACGGAGGAGGGCGTGTCGACGTCGGAAATATCGACATACATATAGCCGTATTTCAGGGCGCACTGTCTGGTGTAGGCATTCATCGCGTCCATGATGCCGTCGATGAGAGAGCCGATCCGGATCGCGATTTCATCCGTCGCCGTCGCATTCCTGATGGGGTTCAGGGTGCCGACAAGAACGACCTTGGCGTCGGGATTGTTCTCCTTGATGAAGTCGAGAAGCAGGGGATAGGCGTCCTTCCAATAGTTGAAATACTTTTCGAGCAGATTGAGGATATTGCCGATACCGGAGGATATGCTCTTGGCGTCGCTGAGATCAAGCTTGTTCAGACCGAATATCTGCGCTTTGTAAATGACGTCCGTCTGACCCAATCCGATCGTAATCAGACTGGCGCTTTTGAACATATCGCGCACACTCATGATTTCGCCGGTCTTGCCGCAGGCAGCATCGCCGTCAATCGTCAGGCTCAGTGGATCGCCGAAATACTGAAGGTCCGTAGCATAACGCTTCAACATACTGGAATCGTCATAGGTGAACTCTTCGTCGCGGAAACCGTCGTCAATCCCTAAAATGTCGAGCATGTACGCGACGGAAACGGCGTCGTGCGCGAGAGGCCACAGCTTTGCGCTCGTGTCGCGGATATCGTCCGGTGCGTTCAGACCAAATGCCTCGGCAACCAGATTCGGGTATGAGCCGTCCACGTTGCGGCAGTTATAGTTGCCGTAGGTATCGTTGAGATACAGCTGATCCCGCCAGTTTTCGCCCGCGCCGTAGCCGCGGGTGAAGCTGTCGCCGACGGCGAGATACCCGATGCCCTCTTTGAGCGAAGCATAGGGGTCTTCGGCCGCGAGAGACGAAACCGCAATCAGCGGAACCGCAATGAGGACCGCAAGGATCAGCGCAAGGATTTTCGTTGAAAATTTCATGTCTTTTCCATCTCCTGATGTTTTATTTTTCAATAAGGGATTATCTGTCCTTTGGATCTTTTTTGGTGCAGGGAACACCGTTGATCGCTTCATAACTCTTTTTGTAGAGATTCCAATCGAAATAGAACCGGGCAACGGTTTTTTCATAAACACAATTCTCCGGCGCCCAAAGCAAGAGCTTGCAGAAACCGTATTGTATGCAATCCCATGATACCTTGAATCTCAGCAGCATCGGAATGTCGTTGCAGCGACTGTAAGAATCCACATACTCTCCGATCAGAATATCGCGGTTGTATTCCTCAATTTTCACCGCGACATACAATTCGTTCCGAAAAACCTCAATCACCGCGTATTTTGATGACGGATCCGTAGATATACTGTGTGCTTCGGCAATACCGTCAGGATTGCGAAGAATGCTTTTCTTAATGTTTTTAATCTGTACTTTCAAATCACTGCCTCCTTCATTGCAGAACAAGACGATGCGGTGGGTAGAAGTTACCATCCATAGATAAACAGGTTTATGATCACATGAAAGAATGTGCGCAGGAAGCGTACCGGTTTTGTGAAAAAGCCTTCCGTCTTGTACGGCGTGTCCGTACCCGTTCCGGCATAGCAGCCGATGTTGCGGCTTTCGATTGCGTTGCCGAAGAAGTCGACCGCGCAGTCATCGAACGGCACAGGGACGCCCGCGCCGATCAGCGGCGAATCCTTCGAGAGCATGAACGAAGCGGGGGACGTTTCGTCCGTGCCGGAGAAACCGGGGATCGTGTTGAACTTTGTGCCGGTCAGAAACCCGGAAATGCAGTTGTAGTAGCAGTTTCCGGCAAGCACGCTGCCGCGGCGTTCAAACAGAAAGAGCGTCGGATTCAGGCGGAATCCCTCCTGGAATACGATAATGTTGTTGACGAAGTAGGAGTCGTAGATCCCGTCGAGGTCGAAGCGCTGCGAGCCGATGATCGTGTTGTTGTAGAACTGCAGACCGCGTTCGCCCGGTCCGCCGGTGAGCCGGTTCCGGCCTTTGTTGTCGTTGACGGACAGGCAGTACCGCACGACGTTGCCGACCTGCGCGGAGGTCTTGGCGTTGTTGACCACAAAGCGCACGTTGTCGTGTGAGTAGATATACTGGTATGTGCAGTGATTCGACTGAGAATCGAAATCCACGGTCATACCGTCGCCGATGTTCTTCTGTCCGGCGATCTCGCAGTATTCGATCGTGCTGTTTTCGCTGCCCCAGAACCAGGCGGCAGCCGTGAAATACAGTATTTTTCCGTTTTCATCCACACCCTCGCCCTGACAGCAGTCAATCACGCGGCAGTGCGTCATCAACGCGCCGTCGCAGATGCCGATGACGATCGCCTCGGCGTCCATATCGTGGAAATACGTGTCGCGGATCAGCGCGTTCCGGTTATACACAGGTCCGCATTCGCTGAACTCGTCGCCTTCAAAGGGGTTGCCCTTTCTGAAATCGAACGCACCCCACAGGCTGATCCCGTTGCCGCAGTCGTACAGCTCGCAGCCCCGCACGGTAAAGTCGTTGACCGGATGCAGGGAAAGCGTGGGCAGACCCTTAACCATAATGCACGCACGCGCAGCGGCAGCGCCATCCATAAGATTGTCACGCGAGGTGACGGTGTAATTCTGGATGTCGTGGATTCTGAGCCGTTCGAGCGTGATGCCGCGACTTTCGCCGTTGTAGGCGTTGATCCAGATGCCGCCGCCGTTGTGCGCAGTGATTTCCAGATCGCTGACCGTGACGTAGGAGCAGTCGAACAGGCGCAGCACTTCTGTGGTTGCGTCGGTGGTCAGGTGCGGCTGTTCGCCCTCGCCATACGCGGAAATTGTGATCGGCGCGTCCGCCGTGCCGCAGCTGTCTTTAACCGTCAGCGTGCACGCATAAACGCCGCCGCGCCGAAAGAGAACGGCGTCGCCCGCAGACAGTGTGCATTCCGTGACCGGTACGCTCTTCCACGCTGTTTCAGGCGAAAGACCGTCGCCCGTCTCGTCGCTGCCGTTGATGCTGTCGATGTAATACGTCGTGCCGCGTGCGGCATAAACGAGCGAAACAGGGAATACGCCGGCACAGAAAAGAAGGATGCATAACAACACAGATAAGCTCTTTTTCATGGCAATCCGTCCTTTACAAAGATTGTTTGCGAAAACAGGGATTCATTACCCTTTCTTCATTTTACGGTATTTTCAAGAAAAAAGCAACTGCGTTAAATCAAGAAATACAAGAAAAACAGGAACCAGATGAGAAGCTGACGTGGGGGCGTGCCATTATCTGACGATATTCAACTATACAAGTCTTTTGCGTTGTCTGGGGGAAATGTATGAATATGTATTATTCATAACCCACGAAAATGCTTTTGCCGTTCGCATGTCCGCATCCTTGAAGTGGTTGCCCGGATTCCATTCCAATACGCACGGGATGTTTTGGACTTGCAGAATGTCATGTGTCTGCCGGTTCTTTGCGCCGACCGAAGCCATGACAGGGTTCCGTGTTTTTCTACCCGGTCGCCGAGGCTGAGGCAGACGGCGCCGGTTTGCATCGGATGATCCCGCAGATACTCCGTAAAACCCGGAAACCATACGGAGGGCGAAGCTGCCGCAACGCCTTTGAACGCATTTGTCTGACAGGCGGCCAGGAGCGCAAACAGACCGGCGAGCGAATACCCGCCGATATAATAAGTCTTTCTGCTGTCCGCACAATACTTCAGTATTTCATTCAGCGTAACCTGCGCTCCATTGACAAAGCCGTTTCTTCCGAATACGGCGGGGGCTTCCCACGGTGAGAGGTCACGGTTCCAGCTTTCGACTTTGCACGCAAGCAGCAGAAAATCGTCGTCTGCAGCTTCGGTGATTGCAGCGATCTCTTTTTCGATCATCGCCAGACTGTGACCGTCCACAGGTTGGATCAGGACGACGGGTGATGCCGGATTTCCGCTTTTCAATACGTCCATTTTCAAAGATTCTCCCTGTCGTTGCGTTCATCGTTGCGGCAGTTTCCGATCAAACTCTATTCTCGCCGAATCCCTTAGAATCAGATGAACGTTACCGTTTTCTCGATGTCTTTGCGCTTTTGTGCAGATGTGCGGGATGGCTGCTTTTTGACGGGTATCCCAATGCAAGAATCATAACCGGAATGATATTGTTCGGGAGAGCGAATGCGTCAATCACAGCTTGCGCGTCAAAGCCTCTGATCCACAAGCTGTGCACACCGAGTTCCTCGGCCTGAAACATCATGCTTGCCGCAACGATGCTCGCGTCCTGTTCGCCGCAGTTGTAGTTCCCGAAAAGCCGGTCTGCCGGGTTTTTCCATACGGTATCTTTATCATAACAGACAAGGAGCGCAACAGGACACCCATACAAAGACGCCTTTGTGCTGATTGCCTTCTCCATGGCCTCTTTGCTTTGAATGACAAAAATCCGCTGCGGCTGATAATTACAGCCGGTAGGGGCAATTCGGCCGTCCTCTAAAATGAGATTGAGCTTTGCGTCTTCAACGGGTTTTGCGTCAAGCTGTATTCCGCATTTCACGCGCGCAGCAGAACACATCGTTGAAAAAAGCAGCCCGAAGGCTGCTTTTATCATGTCTGTCTTGACCTATTTTGATACAATGTGCTTAACACATTCGCACGTATTCGCACTAATTGATCGGAACATTCGCGCGCATTCGCACACATTCGCACGAGTTCGTGCTGATTCATTCGCTTTTATTCAGTGAATATTCGCACGCATTCGCACTAATTGAAATAGGTCTGTTGCCTTATTGAATAAACTGCTTGAAGCATTATACACTCTTTCTTCGAGAAAAGTCAAGAATGAGTTTTAATCATGCTTCATAGCTTTTATCATTGAATGAATTGCCTCTTTTTGTTCAGGTGTCAGGAACAGCCATTCATCAAACAGTTCCTTTAACTCAGGCGTAACCTCCACGAGTTCATCATCGGCAAAAAACTGAGAGAGGGTGATGCCAAGGCCTTTACAAATGAGTTCCAATGTTGGAAGCGTGGGCTGCGTATTTCTGCGGAAAAGATTCCCGACTGTGGCCTCTGCAAGCCCAGATTCTTTCGCTAAACGATAGACCGTCCAACCGCGCTCATCCATCAGTTTCCTTAGCTTTTGATTGGCATCCATACTATCCCTCCCATCTGTATATATTTTACCTTCAATTTGAATCTATGGGTACTGATGATATGGGAGGAAATACATGCAACTTGAAATGTATCTTTAGATCATGTACAATAGCCGTGAGGTGATGTACATGACTGAAAGTGAGAGAAGGATGCGGCGATGCTGCTTCACCGGACATCGTCCGGAGAAGATGAGCTGGACGGAAGCGTATGTGAAAGTGTGGTTGGAAGACAACATCCGGAAAGCGATTGACGACGGATTCACCACCTTTATCACCGGCATGGCAAGGGGCACGGATATTTGGACTGCCGAGATTGTGATTCGCCTCCGCGCATCAAATCCGCAGCTGCATCTGATTGCTGCCAGCCCATACGAGGGATTTGAACGGAGCTGGAGCATGGAATGGCAGCAGGCGTATAAGGAAATCCTGTCGGTTGCAGATCTTGTTCGGTTCGTATGCCCTCGGTATAGTCGGGAGTGTTTTCAGATACGGAATGAATGGATGGTGGATCATTCTGCGCGGGTTATAGCGGTATACAATGGACAGCCAAGCGGAACCGGCAATACGGTACGGTATGCGCTTGCGTCTGGGGTTGAGACGATCATTATAGAATAAGAACAAGAAAAACGAAATGAGAATGTCGCCGTAAGGGAAACCTGCGGCGGCAGCTTTTTTGTATGAACGCCAAGATGTCTCTTTTGTTCATAGAAAACAAGGTAGTCAACAAAAGCGAATAACACTCTCGGAGGTCGTGGAAAACCGGCCTCATTTTGTTGCATTTCACAGCTTTCTGCATGGTTCCTTTAATGCTTTAACGACCCCATACAAGCGACAACGGGACAATTTTTTCGGACTGACCGGCTCTTTTTTGCAATCGGGGCTGACGTGGTGTGACAACTCCGTTGTGACGAACACGCTTAAAGAAAACTTAAGGAAACCTTAATGGGGTTACTACTTTTTTCTTAAAAAATGTTTGTGTATAATGAAACCAGATCAAGCGAAAGGAGAACTGAGATTGAAAATACAATCGCAGCGGCCGCCGCCGTCGAGGCAAAAAAACAGAACAGGCAAGCATATAATTATATTTACCAAAATACATAAAAAAAACAGGGGGATTTTATAATGAAAAAAAGAGCAATGGCTATGGTACTGGCACTGGTCACGATGGTGACTTTTATCTTCGGTTTACAGTTGACCGCAAGCGCGGCATCTATCAGCAGTAATAAACACGTTGCCACAGGTATAAAGGGTGGTCAGAGTGTTTATATCACCAGCAACACAGGATGGAATACTGAATTGTTCGGTAACACATACAGAACGAAAATCCAGATCGCTCTGCCTAATTCTTATTTTGAATACTTTCAGTACAATCTGACTACAGGGAAAGTTGCGAAAGTACGTGTTGATGTGTATAAAAAATCCGGCACATCTTGGGTTAAGCAAAACAATCTTTCCGGTACCTTTAATTGTAATAACAAAGGTGTCCTTTCTACCGGTGCAACACCCAAAACTTTCGTTCTGCCCGGAAAGGGAGTGCAGTACAAGGTCAAAATCACTCCGGTTGTTGATGATCCTGTTTCCAGTTTCCTCGGTTGGTTTAAGGCATCGGACTACAAAAACATCAAGGTCACGATCACCAGTTACGGTACGATCACATCTGTAAGCTGACCGGTGCAAATTAACCCCAAAAACATTTCAGTCTACCGCATTTTTGCTGATTTTTCAGTTTTTGCTAAGGGGCTGTCGCGCTAAGGCAGCCCCGAAACAAGAAAAAACAAGCCGGGCAGCCCGAAAAGGGTTGTCCGGTTGCTGCTTTCATATTGTAATTATTGCACGCCAGTTGAACAAGGGATACGAGGTATAAAACCCGACCATGTAACCTTTTTTGTAACCTCGTGTAACCATGTAACCTATGTAACTTTTGCAACTATTGTAACTTCTCGGCGTTATGATGCGTGTTTAGAAAAATAACAGCCGATTCTATGTAACCTTGGATGTAACCTTTTCAGAGGGCAAAATCGTCAGAAAACAGCAAAAGCGGCGCAAAAGAGCAGTAGATATGCTTCTGTGCGCCGATTTCGTGTGTTGTTCATAAATGGTATATACGGCTAAACCCCTTATATATCAACGATTGCAGAGAAAAAGGAAAAAGATCCATTTTGTACATACATTGTATCAAAATAGATCTTTTTTTGGTGGAGCAGGCGACGGGAATCGAACCCGCGTAATCAGCTTGGGAAGCTGAGATTCTGCCATTAAACTACGCCTGCAGATTTGATTTGTCTTATTATACACGAATCGAATTGAAGATGCAAGCCTTTTTCAGGAAAAGATGCAATTATTTTGTTTTCCGCAATGCTGCTGCTTATCGTTGAATGCTTGACATCGGATCGAAATATCGGTATAATAGAATAACAATTCCTTTATAATGCAGTATTTTTTGGTGGAAATGTATGAAAAGGCTTTCGGCGCTTCTTTGTGCGATTCTGTTTTTATGCGCTTGCGGGCGTGTCAGCGTGCCGACGGATGTGCCGATCACGGTTATGACGACGATTCCGCAGACGCGTTCGGGACCCGAAAACCGCACTGTACGCGTCGGCGTGACGCAGCTTCTCGCGGACAGCGATCTGCTGCTGCGCCTTCGCCGTGCATTTGAATCGCAGTCGGACTACCGCCTGGAATTTGCCGCGAGTGCGGACACGTCCGCTGTAGCCGTAGCGCAGAGCGGCGGCGCGGATCTGCTGCTGGTGCAGCAGGGGATGGCGGCCGACCGTTTTGTGTCTGTCGGAGACGGTGCGCAGTGCATCGACTGGATGCACACCTCGCTGATTCTCGCGGGGCCTGCGGACGATCCGGCGGATGTGCGCGCATCGTCTTCGGCGGCCGAGGCATTCTCGCGCATTGCGAAAACGACGAGCCTATTTGTCTCCCGCTACGACGACAGCGACCTGTGCATTGCGGAGGATCGCTTGTGGAGAGACGCCGGTGTTTCGATCGGCAACGGCCGCAGCTGGTATAAGGCGGCGCGTATGGAGATGGCGGGTTCTCTGCGCATGGCGGATTCGATCGGCGCATACATTCTGTGTGAAAAAGAATCTTTTCTGCAAAACCGCGATGAAATCAAGCTGGAGATTCTGCTTGACGGCACGCCGGATCTGCGCGTTTCTTACTGCGTGATACCGGTTCGCGCGGATATAGCCGAACGCATCAATGCGTCCGGTGCGCTTATCTTTGTCGAGTGGCTGCAGGGCGACGAGGCAAAGCGCATCATCACAACGTACGGCACGGACAGTTACGGCTGCCCGATTTATGATTTGGAAAATATGGAGGAATCACAATGATCGCTGTTAAAGACATCAACGAGATCCGCCCGCTGGCGGAGGAAGACTATGCTGAAACCATGTGCTCCGTCGTCGAGCCTGCGCTCGCCGAAGTCCGCAAGGAAGGCTACATGACGTTTGCCGGCGGACGCAAGCTGCACTATGAGTATTACCTTTGCCCGGAAGCAAAGGGCAGCATTGTGATCTCGCACGGCTTTACCGAGTCTGCGGAGAAATTCCGCGAAATGGACTACTATTTCCTGCAGGCGGGCTACAATGTGTTCGCCCTCGACCACCGCGGCCACGGTTTTTCGAGCCGTGAAGTGGACGACCCGCGTGTTGCGCACGTTGATCATTTCTCGGATTACGTCGGCGACTTCAACGCCTATGTCGAAAACATTGTGCGCGCACACTCCGGCGACCTGCCGCTGTATCTGTTCTCGCATTCCATGGGCGGCGCCGTCGCAGCGCTGTATATCCAGCAGTATCCCGATGTATTCCAGAAGGCTATCCTGTCTTCTCCCATGATTTCGCCCAAGACGGCCGGATTCCCGCACTGGGTCACGCGCGCAATGGCGATCGGATTCAAGGCGATCGGCAAGAGCAAGGCGCTGGTCTTTACGGAGAAGGGATTTAATCCCGACAAAACGTACGAAAACAGCAACGACACCAGTGAAGCGCGCTTCCAGTATTATTATGACAAGCGCAAGGCTACGCCCGAATACCAGACCGACGGCGCATCCTACAACTGGGTCAACGAGTCGCTCAAGATCATTCCGATCATGCTCAATCCCGCCAACTGCGCACGCGTCAAGGCGAAAGTGCTGCTGTTCCAGCCGGCGGTCGACGATGTGGTCGAAATGCCGCCGCAGGAGGAGTTTGTGTCCAAGATCGAGGGCGCAAAGCTCGTCCGTATTCCCGCATCGAAGCATGAAATCTATCTGAGTGTGAACGAAGGAATGACGCCATACCTGCAGGCGATCTTCGCGTTCCTGGCAGAATAATTGCAGAAGAAATACAAGAGCGCGCTGGTCGTCGAGGGCGGAGCGCTGCGCGGCATCCATACCGCAGGTGTCATGGATGTACTCATGCGCTGCAATATATATTTCCCTTATGTGATCGGTGTTTCGGCAGGCGCGCTCAATACGTACAACTACATCTCGCACCAGATCGGCCGCTCGGCAGATATCCTGCTGCACTATATCCGCGACGAGCGGTATCTCAATTTAAAGAGTATTCCGAACCGCAAGGAGAGCGCGTTCGGATTTGACTTCATGTTTTACGGCCTGCAGGAGTATCTGCCATTCGATCTGGAAACGTTTAATGATCCGTCGCAGGCTTTTGTCGTTGTAGCGACCAATCTTGCGGACGGGCAGCCTGTCTATTTCCGCAAGGGCGAATGCTCCGATATTTTCAAAGCCGGCGCCGCATCGGCAAGTCTGCCGCTGATCTCGCCGCCCGTGGAACTGGACGGCTTTACCTGCATCGACGGCGGTGTGGCCGATCCGATTCCGTTCCGCAAGGCGATGGAGGAAAGCGAGAAGGTTGTCGTGCTGCTGACGCGGCACAGGGGGTTCCGCAAACGCACGATGCCGTTTGCGGAGCGTGAGACGGCCAAGCAGTTATACAAGTCTTCGCCGCAGATGCTCGAAGCGGCGCTGTCGGCGAATGACCGCTATAACGATACGCTCGATCTGCTCGAGCAGATGGAGGACGAGGGTCAGCTCTTCGTGGTCCGTCCGTCCAAAGAGATTGATATTTCTCTGCTTGAACGAAATACAGAGAATCTGGGCAGACTGTACCAGGAAGGCGTGCAGGACGGCGAAAGTGTTTTGCATGCGCTCTCGGAGTATCTGGGACTGACCAATGCGCTGCTCCAGTTTTCGGATAACGGCGCGCTGCGTCGTCGTAAATATGAAATCGGCAACTATACCTCTGCCGAGCGGCTGCTCGCGCAAGTACAGGGCATGGCGGATCTCGGCGTCCGGGAGACCGGAAATCGCGCGCATCAGGCGTTTCTTGAACGGATCTATGCGCATTTAACCGAACTCGGACTGCGTGTTCATTCGGATCCGTACTATTTCTCGCGTCTGGAAACGTTTGAAGCCTCATTCACTGTGCAGTACGCGGATGTATGTGTCTCGCTGCCGTGCAGCGCGATCCGATACGCCGGCCTGAGCGGTTCGGAACCGGTCGAAGGCGTGCTTTCAGTTGTTCGGGACAAGAACTATCGGTTCATCGGAGCACGCGGTAAGATCGCCGTAGTTCATTTGAACGCGGAAATTCTGAACAACACGGCACGCTATGAGCAATCGTTTTCGGTACCGGAAGAAGCTATGCTGCCCGAATATTTCGGCGTCGGTGAGAAATTGGCATCATTCGGTTCCCTGACTGTTGCCGGTCTTGCGGGCGTCAAGGGCGTTATCTGCGTGTGGGACGATGACGGTTCGGTACCTGATTGGGTTGTTCCGTATGCGCAGAATGATGTTGGAATCCCGTGTGTCTGGATCGGCGCTGCGGACGGTGCGCATCTGCAGCAGATTATGGACGAACACCCGGAGGCTATCGCGAAGATTCAAGTGACGGCGGAAGCACAGATGCACGCCCAGACGCAAACGCTTTACTGCATTCTGCCCGGTCAGGAATCCGGTGAATCCGTTATCGTGCACACGCATACGGAGGGGAGCGGAATGATCGAAGAGAATGGCGCAATCGCGATGCTCTCGCTGATCGATGCACTGCGCGGCAAACCACTCCGACGCACACACATTTTTGTATTCGGCAGCGGACGGTATCGTCTGCCGATGTTTAAGAGCGAACAAACAAGCTGCTGCGGCCAATGGCTGCGCATGCACCGCGATTTGTGGGACGGCAAGCAGGGACATCTGCGTGCGGTTGCTTCGATTGCGATAGAGCATCTCGGTATTGCAGATCTGCCGGATGTTGTTTTCTCCTCAAATACAGGACTTGACGGCGTTTATATGCGCGCTTTGGAGTATTGTACCGATCCTTGCGCAGTGGTATTGCGCGCGTATTCCGGTATTTTCGGCGAAGGCGCTGCGCTGCATCATGCGGGCATTCCCTGCCTTGCTTTTGCGGCGGAGGATGCGCGTCTGTGGGTTCACCCTTGCGACGATTCGCGCTTCTCGGCACAAAAGATGCTCCGGCAGACACAGACAGCGCTCGACTGCCTGACGCTGCTCGACGATATGCCGCGTGAATCAATCGGACGTGTGCAGAAGCAACCTCTGCGATCCAGACTGCCCTATGCGGAAAGGGGAACGAAACATGAGAAATCAGACGATTGAACGCATTACTGTCTGTAAAATTATTGCAGTCGTGCGCGGTGTGAAGGGGGAACGACTGATCCCGATGGCCGAGGCGCTTCGTCTGGGCGGTATCGACTGTATTGAAATTACATTCGATCCACGCGGCGACCAGAGTGATAAGGACGTTGCAGCACAGCTTGCGATGCTGTCCGAACGATTCGGCGACAAGCTCTGTATCGGTTCCGGGACGACACGCACGGCAGAGCAGGTTCGTTTGGCAGCCGCGGCCGGCGCACAGTATATCGTTTCGCCGTCGACCATTCCGGATGTAATCCGTGCCGCGCGCGAGAAGGATCTTGTGTCCATTCCCGGTGCGTTTACGCCGACCGAGATTGATGCGGCGTACCGTCTCGGCGGCGACATCGTCAAGCTGTTTCCGGCATCATTCTTAGGTACCGAATATTTGGATCAGCTCCGCGGACCGCTCGGGCACATTCCGCTCATGGCAAACGGCGGAATCAACGTGTGGAACATGCGTGCCTTTTTGGATGCCGGTTGCATCGGCGTCGGAATCGGACGCAATCTGACAGCCGAGGTGTATAAAAAGGATTGCAGCTTCGGTGTCTTGACAGAGATGGCCAAGGCATTCCGCGCCATAGCGGACAACGAACGTGAGGCGCGCAACCGGGATCTGAAATAAGACAAACGCTTCCATAATACTAATATAATCTTTTCAATGCAAGCTGTCCTTACGGGCGGCTTGTTTTGCTTTCTGCACCCATTCCACCACTTTGAACCGCACGTCATATTTCGGATTGCTGCCGAGCACGGCTTTGCCGTTCGCGTTAAACACGGCGTCCGTCGGCGCACAAGCGGCAGGCAGGCACAGCGGCGGAAACATCACGCACCACCAGTTATGCCCGGCCGCGTTGCCGATGCGCACGCAAACGGCTTCGTATATGCCTGCCGGCACGGTCCATTGGCCGTATGTGCGCGTGTCAAAATAGGACTTCTCCAGTGTAATGTGAACCGGATCGGCACAGCCGTTTTCACGCAATGCGTTTTCTGCGGCTTGCTCGAGTGCGTCAAAGTGCGGTTCGAGCTTCTCCTTGGCATCGGAAACATTCGCGCTGCCGTCAAAGATTTCCGCTCCCTCTCGCAGCAGCGTGTCGCGTACCAGCAGCTTGAGACGTTGATCACGTTCGGAATCGGAGTTGGCAATCACATGCAGACGCAGCATGTTGGCATACACATTTTCGCAGCCGCGGCAGAACGCTGCCGTCTGCAAAAGGATCGTCAGCAGAAAGGCCGCCAGAACGGATAATTCGATCAATTGCAGTTTTTTACAATGCATTTATACTTCCTCCAAAAGAAAAACCATACTTCCGACAGGGAAAGTATGGACGTATTGAGAAGGAAATATACAGTTTTATGCAGACGTACCGATCTGCTGCGGCGTTTTGTAGAAGCAGCCGTTTGCGTCCAGCAGTTCCATGTGTTCGAGCGCGATCCCGATGCCGCGTGCGACGCAGTTGGCCGGATCGTCCGCGACGACCGTGCGCACTTGTGCGCGCCGCTCGATGCATCCCGCGATACCCGGCAGCAGCGCAGATCCGCCGGTCAGTACGATCCCGCTGTCGGCAATGTCGCCCATCAGTTCCGGCGTCGACTGTGAAAGCGTGTTTCTCACGGCCTCCGCGATCTGTTCGAGATGTTCTCGCATGGCAAGATAGATCTCTGTTGTCGACGCTTCAAAAACGACCGGCATGCCGCTCAGATAGCTCTTGCCCTTGACAGCTATTGCGATTTCGGCGTCGCGCAAGTAGGCGCATCCGATTTTCTTTTTGATCTGTTCTGCGGTCAGTCGTCCGATCAGGATGTATCTTTCGCGCCGCACATAGCGCCGGATATCCTGGTCGAAGGTGTTGCCGCCGATACGCAGACTTTCATGGCGCGCGAGCGAACCCATCGTCACCACGGCGATTTCCGTTGTACCGCCGCCAATGTCGACGACCATAGTACCGCGCGGCTTGCGGTAATCCACACCCGCGCCGATGGCTGCTGCAAGCGACTTTTCAATCAGACAGGCTTTGGCTGCACCGGAGGATACCGCGATATTCAGCAGCGTTCGCTGTTCGAGCCCCGTCAGTCCGGACGGCATGCACAGCAGCAGGTTCGGCTTGAAAATACGGTTGCCGCAGATTTTCTGCAGGTAGTAGCGCAGCAGATTCTGCGCTGCGGTAAAGTCCGAAATGATCCCGTCGCGCAGAGGGTAATGCACCGCGACCGAATCGGGCGTGCGGCCGATCATCTGATAGGCCTTCGCACCCAGAGAGACCGTCTTTCCGCTATGCGTATCGGATGCGGTGACAGTGTTGTCCGTCATGACCAGACCTTTGCCTTCGACAAAGAAGCGCACATTGCTTGTGCCAAGGTCAATCCCGATGTTGATGCCCGGCAAAACGATCCCCCCTTTCGATGTATTCGTAATGGATTACAGCAAATTTCCGTCGTACACAGCGCGGACGCCGCCGATAAATTTCGGACGTGTCCGCGCGCCGATCAGCACGGCCTCACCGATGCGGCGGACAGTGAGCTTGAGCGGAACAGCAACAGGTTTCAGGTGCATGCCGATCAGTGTGCCGCCGATGTCCAGACCGGCGTCTGCGCGGATGGATTCGAGCGCGACCGGGTCTTTGAAATGGCGATATGCAGCCGTGGCAAAGGAACCGCCGGCTTTTGGCTGCGGCACAACGTTGACGATCGGCGCCGCAGGCACAGCCTCACGCTCTGTAATGATTGCGCGGTTGAGATGCTCGCAGCACTGCGCGGCGATGTAAATGCCCTGCGGTGCAAAAACGCTTTGCAGCGTTTCAAAAACAGCTTCGCCGATTTCTGGACTCGACGCGGTGCCGATGCGTCCGCCGCAGATCTCGCTTGAGGAGCAGCCGATCACGACGATATTGCCCGCATGCAGCTTCGACAGCGTCAGCAGCTCTTCAGCCGCCTGACGCGTTTGTTGTATTACGGTTTCTAACATAATAAAGACTTCCAATCATTGAATCGGTTCGACGGTAAAGCCGAATCCGTATTTTCCGGGATTCATCCGGTAGGGCTCGTGCAGCGCCGCGACGCCGGGCAGATCGCCGCCCACACCACGCTGCTTTGCATCCAGATGCAGCGACAGATAAGTTTCTTTTTCCAGCTCATGCGCGTGCTCCACACGGTCCAGTTGACCGGGAGAGAACGGCAGGCAGGAGAATTCCATGCTTTCGTCTGCCGTAAAACGCACGCCGCGTCCTCGCTCGTCGGCAAGCTCCACATAGCGCACATCGGTGCGGTTGCCGTTCTCCTGCGGACGCACATACGGATGGTACAGCGCGTCTGCTGGCCGTTCGTGGATGGCAATGCGCTGTCCGCTCTTGCGGTCGCAGTAGGATTCTTCGGGGCCGCGTCCGTACCAGCGCACGGTTTGCAGGTCTGCCGGAACACCGGTATAGATGCCGAATCGCAGCATCGGGAACAGCTTGCCGCCGCCCTGCAGCGACACGTGCACGCGTCCGTCGGCAAACAGCGTGTATGTAATCTCGGCTTTGGCAAACAAGCCGCATCTCCATTTTTGAATAATCGTTGCGGTATCCTTGTTTTCACGCAGCGTCGTTCTGCCGGGACGCAGTTTTTCATCGACCTTGCGCCACCATTGCAGCGGCAGGAAGCGCAGCAGCTTCGGTACGAAATTGATGTATCCGCGGTCATTGTCCGTCAGCGGACGGAAGAAGCTCGGCCGGATCGGTGCGCCGCAGGGTATCGTGCGCCCCGCAACGGTAATCCCGACGTGACGGTCGGAGCCGAGCTTGAGCGTCGTGCCGCCTGCCCGCGCCGTTGTCTCGCCGCCGTTCTTTTCAACGGTGATTTTGCCGCGCGGCGTTGTTCTTTCTGCCTTGCGGTCAAAGAGCGTGAACTGATCGAACCGGACCTCGTCGCCGGCGCGGAACCACGCGCCGTCCGCATTGTGACGGAACGATACGGTCAGAATGCACTCGCCGCTGCCGGTTTCGCTTGTCTTTAAGGGCAGCGTAATGTTTTTAGACGATTGCGGCTCGATGCCGTCGAGCAGGCATGTTCCGCACTCGATTTCTTTCCCGTCGACCGCAACGCTCCAGTGCAGCGTCAGATCGTCAAGTGACCGGAAGTAACGTTTGTTGACGATTTCCAGTATGCCTTTCTGTGCATTGATATCGCGTGCGCACAAGTCGGCATAGACCTGTTTGACCTCGTAGTAGGCCGGATGCGGCGTGCGGTCTGCGGCAATAATGCCGTTGCAGCAGAAGTACAGATTGCTTGTTTTCTCGCCGAAGTCGCCGCCGTATTTCCACTCTGTTTGTCCGCCTTTTTCCGTGCGGATCGCCTGGTCGACGAAGTCCCAGATGAAACCGCCGCACATGTGATCGTACGCCTCAAAATCCTCGACATATTCGCGGAAATTGCCCAGACTGTTTTCCATGCAATGGGCGTACTCGCAGTAAACGACAGGCTTGTAGCGGTAGGCGGATTTCGGAATCGGCTTATTGTCGGCGGCCAGTTTGTTGGCGACATTATCAAACAATGTGGTGGTGACGGCTTCCTTGGCGCGCAGACAGGCGACCTGCTTTTCGGTCGGATACATCCGGCTGATGAAGTCCGACTTTGTCAGATCGGAGTCGCCCTCGTAATGAATCGGATACAGATTGCAAAGATAGCGGATTGCGCGGCGCATATGGATAAAGTTGCTGCCGTCGCCCGCCTCATTGCCCAGCGACCAGATGCACACGCATGCATGGCTGCGGTCACGCAGTACCATGCGCTTGGCGCGGTCAATGACGGCGTCGCGCCATTTTTTGCTGCTGCCGGGCACGTTCTTTCGCCGGACGCCGTGACTTTCAACTTCGCATTCGTCCATGACGTAGAAGCCCATTTCGTCACACAGCTCATAGAAATACGGATCGTCCGGATAATGACTTGTGCGGATGGCGTTGATATTGGCCTGCTTCATGAGCGTCAGGTCGCGCAGGTAGGTTTCCTTGGAGACAGTCCATCCGGTGTCCGGGTCGAAATCATGCCGGTTCACACCCTTGAGGATAACCTTTTGTCCGTTGATATAAAAGATGTTGCCCTGTATTTCAACCTTTTTGAAGCCGACACGGATTTCCTTTTTACTCAGGAATTCGTCCGGTGTGCGTGTGACGATGGTGAGTGTATACAGATTCGGCGTCTCGGCCGACCATGCGCGTACGTCCGGTACGGCGTGGTCGATGCGGATGGAGTATCGGCCGAAGATTTCAAAATCCTGCGCCCAAATCTGCTCGCCGTTCAGATACACCTCGCACTTCATCTGCTTGCGAGTCGCCTGTGCGTGAATCAGCGTCGCTTCCACGTGCAGCAGACCCGTGGTATAGTCGGTGCCGAGTGTTGCGGCGGCATAGATATCGTCAATGCGGACGGCAGGTTCAGCCAGCAGAAAGACGCCGCGCGAAATACCGGACATATTCCACATATCCTGGTTTTCAAGGTATGTGCCGTCGCTGTAGCGCATGACGCGCGCTGTGATTTGGTTGACGCCGCTGTGCAGTTGATAGGTGATATCAAATTCAGCGGCTGTCATGGAACCCTGCGAGTAACCGACATAGTTGCCGTTGACATAAACATACAGCGCGCTTTTGACCGCGCCGAAATGAACCGTGATGCGACGGCCTTTCCACGAGTCGGGAAGCGTGAAGGTCCGGCGATAGATGCCGACCTCATTGAGTTCATGATAGACCTTCGGAATCTGGCTTTTTTTGGTTGATACGCCCTCAGGCATAAATGAGCAAAGATAGATCGGCACACCGTATCCCTTCAGCTGCCAGAGCGACGGTACCTCAATCTCGTCCCAATCGCTGTCGTTTAAATCGACCTTATAGAAATTGTCCACAGGAATATCGGCGTTCCGATGCCAGTGAAATTTCCAGATTCCGTTCAGAGAAATCTTGTAGGGCGAATCGTCGCGGGCGCAGTCATTCGACTCGTCATAGGGCAGGGCAGGGTTGTGCGCGTCGAGCTTGTTCTGCTGAAAGAACGTCGGGTTCTCCCAGAAATGCAGTCTTGCCACTCCAAACACCACCTTACAGATATACGCGAAGTATTATACTCTTTTTTTATGCATTCTGCAAGAGAGAAAACATGATTTAGAAGAAAAAATACGAAATTATTTCCTCTGTTTTTTCTTGACCGGGTTGCGTATAATGTGCTATACTATAATGAATAAAAGATTGTTTAATGGAGGGGATCATGAAACAGTTTACGGTTACCGGCATGAGCTGCGCGGCTTGCAGCGCCCGGGTGGAAAAAGCTGTCTCTGCACTGCCGGGCGTGACGGAATGTGCTGTGAATTTGCTGACGGGCAGTATGCAGGTGCAGGGAGATGCGTCTGCGCAGGCGATTATTTCCGCGGTGGAGAACGCCGGATACGGCGCTTCGGAGCAGGGCGCAAAACCGCAAGGCGGCACGTCGGATCCTCCGGCTGTTGACGACGCAGGCGCAGCCCTTCGCAACAGGCTGATCCCGTCGGTCATCGTGCTGCTTGGGCTTATGTACGTGTCGATGGGACACGGTATGTGGGGCTGGCCGCTGCCGGCTTTCTTTCACGGCAATCCGGTTGCCGCAGGGCTACTGCAGCTGCTTCTGAGCACAGCTGTACTGGTGATCAACCAGCGCTTTTTTATCAGCGGGTTTAAAGCCGTTCTGCACCGCGCGCCGAACATGGACACGCTCGTATCGCTCGGTGCGCTTGCCGCGTATCTGTACAGCGTGGCTGCGCTTTTTATACAGACCAGGACACTGCAAATGCAGCATTTTTACTTCGAGTCCGCCGCCATGATCGTAACGCTTATCACGGTGGGCAAACTCCTTGAAGCACGTTCCAAGGGCAGGACGACCGATGCGCTGCGCGATTTGATGCAGCTTCGCCCGCAGACGGCGACGCTGTTTCGCGACGGGCAGGAGATCGCTGTGCCGATTGACGCGGTCAGACAGGGCGATATCTTTTGTTTGCGTCCCGGCGAGCGCGTACCGGTGGACGGCGTTGTGACGGAAGGCGCGGGCGCGATGGATGAATCCGCGCTGACCGGCGAGAGCGTTCCGGTCGATAAACTGCCCGGCGACAGCGTGATGGCGGCATCGGTCAATACGAGCGGCTATATGCGCTGCCGCGCGACGCGTGTCGGCGAGGACACGACGCTCTCGCAGATTATCCGCATGGTGCAGGATGCGTCGGCGGGCAAAGCGCCGATTGCGCGCATTGCGGACAAAGTGGCCGGCGTGTTTGTGCCGGTCGTACTCGGTATCGCGCTGGTGACCGTCGTTGTCTGGCTGTTGTGCGGAAGGGAAATCGGTTTCTCTCTTGCGCGCGGTATCTCTGTTCTTGTGATCAGTTGCCCGTGCGCGCTGGGTTTGGCGACGCCCGTGGCGATTATGGTTGGCAGCGGCGTCGGTGCGCGTCGCGGCGTACTGTTCAAAACAGCGTCCGCGCTTGAGGCGGCAGGCAAGGTGCAGATTGTCGCCCTGGACAAGACCGGCACGCTCACTGCGGGCAAACCGTCCGTAACGGATGTGCTGCCGGCAGAGGGCGTTACGCAGCAGGAGCTGCTCACATATGCGTGTGCGCTCGAGCAAAAGAGTGAGCATCCGCTCTCAAAGGCTGTGATTGAGTATGCGCAGAGGATGCGGATTGCGCCGCCGGATGTGGATGCGTTTGAAATTCTGCCGGGCAGGGGACTGCGCGCCGTACTGGACGGCAAGGCGCTGCTCGGCGGCAGCGGCGCCTATTTGCAGATCGAGCCGACTGCGGCGCAGCAAAGCCTTGCGCAGGACGGCAAAACGCCGCTGTTCTTTTCGTATGACGGCAAGCTGCTCGGCTGCATTGCCGTAGCCGATACGCTGCGTCCGGACAGCATGCAGGCAGTGCGCGAGCTGCGGGATATGGGCGTGCGCGTCGTGATGCTCACAGGCGACAACGCGCGCACGGCAAACGCAGTGGCGCGCACAGCAGGCGTGGATGATGTGATTGCAGAGCTGCTGCCCGCCGATAAAGCGCAGGCTGTGCGCAGACTACAGGCGGACGGCAAAGTTGCCATGGTCGGCGACGGGATCAACGACGCGCCGGCACTGACGGCGGCAGACGTCGGCATCGCGGTCGGCGCGGGGACAGACGTGGCGATTGACGCAGCGGATGTGGTGCTCATGCAGGACGGTATGCGGCAGGTGCCGGACGCTGTTCGTCTGAGCCGCGCGGTACTGCGCAACATTCGCGAGAATCTGTTTTGGGCATTTTTCTATAATGTGATCGGCATTCCGCTGGCGGCAGGTGTGTTTATACCGCTGTTCGGGTGGGAACTGCAGCCGATGTTCGGTGCGGCGGCTATGAGCCTGTCGAGTTTCTGCGTGGTAACGAACGCGCTGCGGCTGAACCGCTTCAGACGCACGGATAAAGTCAAAAATGAAACAAATATAAAGGAGACAATACCCATGGAAAAGACCATTAAGATCGACGGCATGATGTGTTCGCATTGTGAAATGCACGTCAAGAAGGCGCTCGAAGCGCTGCCGCAGGTGGAGGAGGCGACGCCCAGCCACACCGCAGGTACAGCCGTGCTCAAGCTGCGTGCGCAGGTGCCGGACGACGTGCTGAAAAAGGCGGTCGAAGACGCCGGGTACACGCTTGTCTGATATGGATTATGCATATATCAAACTGGAAATCTTCATTCCCGCATCGCACCTGAAAGCGCTGCAGACGGCGCTGCAGAGCGTTGACGCCGGACATATCGGCGCGTATGACTGCTGCATGTCCTACAGTCCCGTCGTCGGCACATGGCGTCCGCTCGACGGCACACAGCCGTACATCGGCACGGTCGGTGAGCTTTGCGAGAGCGAAGAATTGAAGGTCGAGGTCAATATCCGCGCAGAGCATTTGCATCGCACAATCGACGCAATCCGCGCCGTGCACCCGTATGAGGAGCCGGTAATCAACGCGCTGCCGCTGCTTGCAATCGGAATCTGATGCGCAGACCTTGCACTCTTGGTTAAAAAATGGTACAATCATTTTTCAGATGAACAAAAGGAGTTGAGCATACATGACAAAAATTGATATTTTCTCCGGTTTTCTCGGCGCCGGCAAAACGACGCTGATTAAAAAGCTGATTGCGGACAGCTACAAGGGCGAGAAGCTCGTGCTGATCGAGAATGAATTTGGCGAGATCGGAATCGACGGCGGCTTTATGCAGGACGCCGGGATCGAAGTGACGGAGATGAATTCCGGCTGCATCTGCTGCAGTCTGGTCGGCGACTTCGGCGAAGCGCTGCGCAAGGTGCTCGCGGAATATGCGCCCGACCGCATCCTGATCGAGCCGTCCGGTGTGGGCAAGCTCTCGGATGTAATCAAAGCCGTTCAGGGCATCGACAGCGACGATATTTTGCTCAATGCATTCACCACCGTGGTGGACGCGGGCAAATGTAAAATGTATATGAAGAATTTCGGAGAGTTCTTCAACGACCAGATCGAACATGCCGGAACGATCATCATGAGCCATGCGGACGTGGTCAAGGCCGACAAGCTCGAAACGGCCGTTGCGCTGGTGCGCGAAAAGAACCCGACTGCCGTGATCGTCACAACGCCGATCGCCGCGCTGGACGGCGAAACGCTGCTGCAAGCCATCGAGCGCAAGGATACGCTGCACGCGGCGATGGAGCATCTGCTCGAGGAGCAGTCGCATGAGCATCACCATCACCACGATCATGACCAAGAGCATGACCATGAGCATGACCACGACCATGACCACGACCATGACCATGAGCATGACCACCATCATGACCACGATCATGACCACGATCATGACCACGAGCATGACCACGAGCATGACCACCATCACGAGCATGACCACCATCACGAGCATGACCATCATCACGATCATGACCATCATCACGACCACGGCCCCGACTGCACCTGCGGCTGTCATGACCACGACCATCACCACCATGCGGATGATGTGTTTACAAGCTGGGGCGTCGAGACGACCAGAACGTTCACCGCACAGCAGCTGGAGGAAATCCTTGCCAAGCTCGTGGATGCAGAAAAGTTCGGTACCGTACTGCGTGCCAAGGGCATCGTCGCCGGCGCGGACGGACAGTGGATTCACTTCGACTATGTTCCGGGTGAGGCGGACGTGCGCTTCGGCTCTGCCGGTCTGATCGGCCGTCTGTGCGTGATCGGCGCCGAGCTGCACGAGGACGCAGTCGCCGCACTGTTCGGCGTATAAGGGGATTTTGCTATGGCTGGAAAAGAAATACCTGTCTATCTCTTTACAGGCTTTTTAGAGGGCGGCAAGACGACGTTTATTCAGGACACACTGCAGGACGCGCGCTTTAACAGCGGCGAAAAAACGCTGCTGCTGGTGTGCGAGGAGGGCGAGCAGGAATACGAACCCGAAAATTTTGCCGGGAAAAACGTTCATATTCAAATCGTGGATGCGCTTGAGGAGCTGACCGAGGAAAACCTTGAGCAGTGGGCTGCGTCTTGCAGCTGCGAGCGTGTGATTGTGGAATACAACGGCATGTGGCAGATTCAGAAGCTGTACGACAGTATGCCGCGCGGCTGGCTGCCGTACCAGAATATGCTTTTCTTTGACGGCAACACGTTCCTCAACTACAACGCCAACATGCGCTCTCTCGTCGTGGACAAGATTCAGGACGCCGAGCTTGTTGTGTTCAATCGGCTGCCGGGCGACGCGGACACGATGGCGCTGCACAAGATCGTGCGCGGCATCTCCCGCCGGGCGGACATCGTGTACGAATTCCGCGACGGAAAGGTTGTTCCGGATGAGATTGAAGATCCGCTGCCGTTCGATCTGGACGCGCCGATTGTGGAGATTGCGGACAACGATTTTGCACTGTTTTACCGTGATTTGACCGAAGATCCCAAAAAGTATAAGGGCAAGACCGTGCACGTCAAGGTGCAGGCCGTAACGGACAAGCGTTTCCCGGACGGATACTGCGCGATGGGCAGGCACATCATGACGTGCTGCGTGGAGGATATCACGTACTGTCCGCTGGTGGCGCGTATCGGCGAGGGGATGCAGATCGCTAATTCCGGCTGGTACATGATTCTGGCGGACATCGACTTCCGCTTCTCCCGTCTATACGGCAAAAAAGGTCCGGTCTTCATGCTGCGTGAGATCGAATCCGCACAGCCCCCGCAGCAGCAGGTTGCCACATTTTATTGAGAAATAACATAAACGGAGGAATCATTATGTATCCTTTTTCGATCGGCGTAATCATCGACAGCTTCCGCACCGATATTCCCACAGCCGTACAAAAGGCAGTTGCAGTGGGCGCACAGGGTATTCAGGTCTATGCGACGCGCGGCGAAATGTCGCCCGAAGTTCTGGTGGGTGCGAAGAGACGCGAATTTCTGGATCTTGTCAAGAGCCACGGCCTGACGATCTCCGCGCTTTGCGGCGATCTGGGCGGCGGCGGATTCATGTGGGCAGACAAGAATCCTGAAAAGATTGAACGGTCCAAGCGCATCATTGATCTTGCGAAAGAGCTGGAAACCGACGTGGTGACGACGCACATCGGCGTTGTGCCCGAAGACAGCAGCGTCGACCGCTTCAAGGTGATGCAGGAAGCGTGCTATGAACTGGCCATGTATGCCGACAGCGTCGGCGCACATTTCGCGGTAGAGACCGGCCCCGAAACTTCGGCCGTGCTCAGAAAATTTCTCGATTCGCTCGGTTCTAAAGGCGTGGGCGTTAATCTGGACCCCGCAAACCTTGTCATGGTTACGGGTGACGATCCGGCAGGCGCGGTGTACAATCTGCGCGACTATATCGTGCATACGCACGCTAAGGACGGCCGTCAGCTTTTCTACGAAGGACCCGAAAGCGTTTACGGACTGGCCAAGAACGTCATCATCACGGGCGATTCCTACATTGAGCTGCCGCTGGGCGAGGGTGACGTCAACTGGGACGCCTATCTTGCGGCGCTCAACGACATCGGCTACAAGGGCTTTCTGACCATCGAGCGCGAGGTCGGCGACGATCCGGAAAAGGACATCCGCAAGGCGGTTTCGTTCCTGGAAAGCAAGATCCGCTGAGGTGACGCGCATGAAAACGAGTGTCAGCAGCTACAGCTTTTCGGGCTATATGCGCCAAAGTGGCGCCAACCAGTTGGACGTCATGGTGCTTGCCAGGGAGATGGGTTTCGACGCGATCGAAATGACCGACCTTGCCGCACCGGACGGCATGACGCAGGAAGAATTCGCGTCCGCACTGCGTGAGGAATCGGAGCGACTGGCGCTGCCGATCGTCAACTATACGATCGGCGCGGATTTGCTGAACACGCCGGATCTTCCGGCGGAGATCGACCGTCTGTGCGGTCAGGTGCGCATCGCGCAGATGCTCGGCGCCAAGGGTATGCGCCACGATGCGACGGGCGGCTACCGCAATGTGTTCCGCCGCTACAAGACATTCGGCAGCGCGCTGCCGACGCTCGCCGACGGGTGCCGCGCGGTGACGGAATACGCCGCCGGACTGGGTATCGTCACGATGGTGGAGAACCACGGACAGTTCTGCCAGGAGAGCGCGCGCGTCGAAAAGCTGGTCGGCGCGGTCGATCACTCCAACTTCGGTTTACTGGTCGACGTGGGCAACTTCCTGTGTGCCGACGAGCAGCCGGCTCTGGCTGTTGCGCGTGTCGCGCCGTTTGCGCGTTACGTGCATGTAAAAGACTTCCATATAAAGTCCGGCAGCGAGTCGAATCCCGGACGCGGCTTTTTCGGTACACGTGCGGGCAATTACCTGCGCGGCGCCATCCTCGGCCACGGCAACGTGCCGGTGTATCAGTGCCTGCGCATCCTGCACGAGCAGGGCTATGACGGCTATGTGAGCATCGAGTTCGAGGGCATGGAAGAGAATCTGCCCGCGCTCGAAATCGCGCTTGAAAACCTGCAAACCTATATTTCGATGATATGAGGGGAAACTATGTTTACGATCGGCTGTCACTTGTCCGCGTCCAAAGGCTATCTTGCTATGGCAAAACAGGCGCTGGAGCTGGGCGGCAACACATTCCAGTTCTTTACGCGCAATCCGCGCGGCGGCACGGCAAAACCTGTTGACGAAGCGGATGTAGCCGCCTTCCATGCGTTCGCCGCACAGAACGGGATCCGGACGATTTTGGCGCATGCGCCCTACACGCTCAACGCCTGTGCCGCGGACGAACGTGTGATGGAGTTCTGCCTGATGACGATGAAGGACGACCTTGAGCGCATGGAGTACACGCCCGGCCAGCTTTACAATTTCCATCCAGGCAGCCATGTCAAGCAGGGGGTGGAGGTCGGCATTGAAAAGATAGCCGCAACGCTCAATCAGATCCTCTGGCCGGAAATGACGACGACTGTGCTGCTGGAGACGATGGCCGGCAAAGGCTCGGAGGTCGGCGCGACGTTCGAGGAGCTTCGCGCAATCATCGACCGTGTGGAGCTGCCCGACAAGCTCGGCGTGTGTCTCGATACGTGTCATGTGCACGACGGCGGGTATGATATTGTCAACAATCTGGACGGCGTGCTCGAACAGTTCGACCACAGTATCGGCCTCCATCGGCTGCGCGCAATACATATCAACGACAGCAAGAACCCGCTCGCCGCGCATAAAGACAGGCACGAGAAGATCGGCCAAGGCTATATCGGCACGGACGCATTCGCGCGGATCATCAATCATCCCGCGTTGCGCGACCTGCCGTTCTATCTTGAAACGCCGAACGAACTCGACGGCTACGCTGCGGAGATCGCGCTGCTGCGCTCTTTGCGCAAAGAGTAAAGAGTTACGATCTTCACGGTTTTTTGTGGGATAACGTTTTTGCCTTGATTCTGATTGTGTGCGCCTTTATGGCGCACGGCAAAAATCGTTTTACTGAAAACTCAAAACGCTATTGTTGTCATGAACATTGACCGAAATAGGCCAAGT